>NZ_ALNM01000029.1:0-82272 GCF_000292955.1 Selenomonas sp. CM52 | reverse complement strand
AGGACTCTTGATGCGTTCTCCCGATGATGCAGTCTACAACTTCATGGACAAGAAACGCTCCGAGGGAAAGCCTTACTACGTCTATATGACGGCAGGAGCGAATAAGTTCCTGCGCATCTACTACGGGCGCGTAAATGAGTATTTGGCAAGCCTTTCCAAAGAACAAGAATAGCATTTCACTACCGTCCCTTTGGTCGGCGCTCCTGCGGCGACCTATTTGTGTTGCTCAAATTCCACTTGCCACAACTCCTCATCTTTTTTCATCTAAGGGCTTGACTTTTTATTTGCAGGCTTAAGTTTTCCTCCCAAATAAACGAATAAATCAAGGGAAGATATCTAATCTTTTTTTAATGAGGAGGCTCATCATGCAGATATCCAGATTTCTGATGTCACCCGTCCTGCAGCGTCGTGCTGCAGGCGGCATGACTGCTGCAGCCATGCAGAACAAAACGGAAAATCTCGTGCAGTCGTCCAACGGTGCTCCTGCTGCAAATCCTACCGACTCGAAAAAAGCCAATCCCTTGGAGGAAAACATTTCACGCTTGCAGGCACGCATCGAAGAAGTTAAGGGCAACGACGAGATGCGCCCGGAGGCGAAGGACGCCCTGCTGAAAACGATGATGCAGCAGCTTGCCGATTTGCAGAAGCAAATGGCGGAAGCGATGCGGGCGGACAAGAAGAGCGAGGACGAAAGCGATGCGTCCGGCAGCGCTCGTGACCGCTTCGGCACGGCGAGCGTGCAGGACAAAAAGGTCGACAAGAAGAGCCGAGAAGATACACGCCTCGCCGATCTGCTTTCTGCAGGAGCATCGCTGCAGCAGTCGAAAGAGAGCGGCGCATTCGCAGCAAAGGCGCAGTCTGCAGCACAGCGCATGGAGCGCGAGCTTGACTATGCGACAAACCATCCCATAGAAGCGCTTCGGCTGACGAATCCGGAGGCCATGCAAAACAGGCAGAAGGAAATCGCCTCGCTGCAGCTCGGCATCAACCAGATGCGAGCCGCGCAGGCGTACGGAGTCCAGGCAGCCAACGCGCCGGCATCCGACGCCCCTGCCCCTGCCGAGGACGCAGATCCGAACGCGAGCGCTGCTCCTGCGGCGAAAGACGCAGAGGCCGGCCAAGAGGTGACAATGTCCTCCGACAAGAACGTGGACGACGAGATTCAGAAGCTCAAGGCCAAGAAGCAGCAGATGCAGGCGCAGCTCGCCGAAGCAGCCTCGCCCGATGAGAAGACGGCGATTCAGCAGCAGCTGCGCCAGTTGGACGCGCAGATCAAGGGCAAGGATTCCGCCGCCTATCGTCAGTCGCACGCCCACTACTGGCAGGCATAGCGTACGAAATGCAAAACACGGAAAAGGAGCTGTCGCAAGCATGTACGACAGCTCCTTTTCGCATCCTATAGATGCGCTGCATTCCACGCAACATGACAGCAACTATTCTCAAGAATCGAAATATCCTCTAGCTATCGGCTAGGAAACATGATATAATTTAGCCAGTAGTAAGGTGTTTTTCGTATGCGGCTCTGCCGTATACTCGCCCTTACAAGGAACCAATCAACCGGCTGACTTCTGTCGGCTTCTTGGGAGTTTCCCTGTAACAAAGGAGGTTTTTGTATGACCATAACGAAAGATATGGGCATCGGAGAGGTTGTCCAGAAATATCCCGCCACCGTTCCCGTATTCATGAGTGCCGGCATGGGTTGCATCGGCTGCGCCGCCTCGCACTTCGAGAACATCGAGCAGGGTGCACTCGCGCACGGCATCGACATCGACGCCTTGATGAAGGGTCTGAACGAAGCTGTCACCGCGGGCTGATTTGCACGAAAAAAACTGCCGCAAGCCAGAAGGCTTGCGGCAGTTTTTTCATGCGCTTTCCAAGCAAAGAGGGCTGCTCCAAGAAGCGAAATCTCGCTTTTCGGAGCAGCCCCTCTTGATTCGTTTCTCAGTTGTCCGCCCAGATGGTCTTCATCGTATCGCCGAAGGTCTCATCGAGGTGCTGCAGGATGACGTCGAGAATCGTGCGCACGATGTCCGGCTCGAATCCCTCGTCGGAGGCGGGCAGGCAGGCATCGAGGACGAGGCTGCCGTCTTCCACCGTGTAGTACTTGAACACCTTGTAGCGGCTGTTCATCTCGTTGATGTATGCCGCGAGGTCGCTCTCGTTCTTCTCGTTGACGACCTTGCTGCCGACGATGACGCGCACAATACCGTAGATGGAGGCGTCAAGGATGACGATGACGGGCAGGAACTGCCCCTTGATTTCCATCGAGGAGCGGTAGAGCACCGTACCGTACTCATCGCCGACTTCCTGCTTCTGGAACGCCTGAATGTCAAGCTCCTTGAGCATCGCGTCAAACTTCGCGGCTTTTTCGGATTTGACAGCTTCCGCAGTCTCCACTGCCTCTGCTATCTTTGCTGCCTTCGTCGTCTTCTTCGCGCCTTTCGTTTCTACCTCGAGGTTTTCTTCTTTTTCTGCCATGTGAACTCTCCTTTTCATTGTGGAAGGATTGTGCTGCCCAAAGGTTCGTCAACACATCTTTAACATTTGCGGAAACCAAGTTTCCTGCTCTCAAACATCGCTTAACGGCGCTTTTTCAAGAAAGCGCCGTGCAAGGATGATGGCAACAAAATCATCGACAGGCTCGGGCGGCACGAGCATCGAGGCGGGCAGAAGCCTCCGCCAGCCACGCGGCGGACGTGCCTGCCAGTACGCCCGCTTCGCCATGTCCGTCGTACGGTACTCGTCGACAAGCACCACGCGCAAACCAGGCACGGCCTCTTCTATGCGTTCCTTCGCTTCCTTGCTCGTCGTGCCGTTTCCAAGCACAAGAACAGTAAACGCATACCTAGAATGTTTATCGTTGATTTCACGCGCAAGATTAAGCGTCTCGATCACTTTTTGGAAAAGCACCACGCCATGTACATCGAGAACCGCAATCCCGCACTTCTCGCGACCGGGATCGACGGCGGCGAGCGTCCCGTTCTCCATCATTCGGCTGCTCGCTCAACCTTGATGTTGAGCCGCAGAGGACCGAGTGCATCAGTGTCATCTCGCGCATAGGCGGAGAGGAGGATCATGCCGTAAAGCGGTTCGAGTGTCTGCATGATGCCATACATCTGCTCACCATCGATGACGCCGACCGTGCCGCGGATCGGATCGGGCAGAATGCCGTGTGCCGAAGCAGCGGCATTCACGCGCTTCAAGAAGTCCATGACGACTTCCTGTGATGCCTGCGCACCGCCCGTACCCGTCAGACGGTACGATTGCGCGAGGATGAATTCTCCCTGCCGATAGACGATGCTGTTCGGATGCAAGTCGAGGGCGGCGCGCACGGCTTCGCCGCGCACGAGATTGCCCGCTGCGACGATGCGCACGACCATATCGCCTGGACCTTTAGCTATGCGTGCGACGGCGTCATCGACCTCGGGCGAGTAGACCCAGATCTCGCCGTCGGGCAGATCTTTGCCGAGGTGTGCTGAGACGTTGCGGCTCGCGAGCTGTGCGAGTGCAGCGACATCGGCGCGCACATCGTCCTCGGGCCGTCCGCCCTTGATGACGCCCGCCGCGATGACCTCGCCCGCGCGATAGACGATGTCGCCCTCGCGGATGATCTCAAGCCCGCGGCGCAGCTCCTGCGTGCGCGTTTCCAGCGCCTTCTTATCGCCGGCAAGCTGCGCGTTGCTCGTCGCAAGCGCCGCATTCTCCGTGCCAAGCGTTTCGTTCGCCGCACCGAGCGCATCGTTTTCTGCCGCAAGTGTACGGTTCACCCCATCGAGCGCAGTGTTTTCCTTTGCGAGCTCATCGTTCTTCGCTGCGAGCGCACGGTTGCCCGCAGAAAGCTTTTCGGCTTCCTCCTCTAGTGAGCGTACACTGCCCTTGAGATCGGCAAGCGCCTTGTCCGCCGCCGCCTGCTCGGCGCGCGCCGACGTAAGTTCGGCCGACGCATCCTTGAGCTTTTCCTCCGTTTCCCGCATCGAGCGGTTGAGCTGCTCCATGCCGAAGAGCGCCGTGCGCACGTTTTCTGAAGCGGCGGCAAGGATGATGAACGTCAGCGTCGTGATGACGAAGCCCGTGACGATGGTAACGATGGTCGACGTATGACGCGGCCTGAGGCCGAAGAGAGACAAGCGCTTCTTGCCGACCTTCGTGCCCACGCGGTCGCCGATGACGGCAATGACGCCACCCGTGATGATCAGCACGAGTATCAAGACGATCCCGTACATCAAGACATGCTCCTTTCTCTCCCGAGAGTTTTCCCTTGGCAAGGCGGGAAAATCCGCCTTTTCCTTATCAGTGCGCCGCCTCGCGCATCAGATACGCTCCAATGAGAAGCCCTGCGACATTCGGCAGCCAGACGGCGTAAGCGGGGTTCAGTGCACCCGACTGCCCGAGCGCCCCCGCGAGCGTCATGAGAACGTAGTAGCAAAAGAAGATCAAGAGGCTCAAGCCGATGCCGCGCGAGGAGCTGCTGCGCGTCGGCTGGATGCCGAGCGGCACGCCGATGATGGCGAAGACGAGGCTCGCCATCGGAATCGTGATGCGCTGATAAAGCTCCGTCTCCAACTTCTTCGTATCGACGAACTGCGTGCGCATGAGTTCGATCTGCTGACGCAGCTCCTTCATCGTCAGCTCCTCCGGCTTCTTCTGCTCACGCACGATGCGCCCGGGACCAGCGTTGATGGGCAGCACCTGCTTGTCGAAGCGCATCGTATGCTCCGACTTGCCGCCGGAAACCTCGTAAATCGCTCCCCGATACATCGTCCACTGCGTGCCCTCCCACTTCGCATAAGCGGCATCCTGCACGTACTTCGTCTCACCCTGCTCGAACGACTGCAGCGTCACGCCTTCGAGCGTTTCCGTTGCAGCATCGTAGCGACGCGCATACATGAGGCGCTGCATCTCGCCGTCCTTGATCTCCTTGATAACGATATGATCCTGCGACTTGGGTGCGGCGTTTCCCTGAATCTCGTAGGCGATGACATTCTCATAGGCGTTGTTCGCTCGCGGTACGACATACTCCGTGAAGAGGATGGAAAAGATGCTGACGACGACGCCGAGCACAATGACGGGCGCAGCGATGCGGTAGAAGCTCACGCCGCACGACTTCATCGCCGTGATCTCACTCGAACTCGACAGCCTGCCGAACGTCAAGAGTGCCGCCAAGAGCATCGACATGGGAAATGTATAGATGGCGATAGCGGGCAGGCTAAAGATGAACATCTTTACGACAGAGCCAAACGATGCGCCGTATTCCGTAATGTACTGTGCGATGCGAAAGAGTGTGCCTGAGCCAACGAATACGGCAGACGTGCCGCATATACCGAAGAAGAAGGCGAGGCAGACCTCACGAAAGATGTATTTGTCCAAAAGTCGTATCTGCATAAGGACGCTCCTATAACGTGAAGTTGTCGCCAAGGTAGAACTTGCGTGCGAGATCGCTCGCAGCGATGGTCGCACTGTCCCCTTCGAGGAGGATCTTGCCGTCGTTCAGGATGTAAGCGCGGTCGACGATGTGCAGCGTCTCGCGCACGTTGTGGTCGGTGATGAGGATGCCGATACCGCGCCTGCGCAGATACGCGATGATCTCCTGTATGTCGGCGACGGCAATGGGATCGACGCCGGCAAACGGCTCGTCGAGCAGGATGAACTGTGGCTCGATGGCGAGGCAGCGCGCGATCTCAACGCGGCGGCGCTCACCACCCGAAAGCTCCGTACCGAGACGGTTACGTACATGGCCGATGCGGAACTCCGCGAGCAGATTCTCCATCTTCTCCCTGCGTTCCTGCGCGGAGAGCTTCGTCATCTCCAGGATCGAGAGGAGATTTTCCTCGACGGTCATCTTGCGAAAGATCGAGGCTTCCTGCGCGAGGTAGCTGATGCCGAGACGCGCACGCGCATACATGGGCATGCTCGTGATGCGCACATCGGAAACGAAGACATCGCCCGAGGTCGGCCGCTCAAGCCCCGTAATCATGTAGAACGTCGTCGTCTTGCCCGCGCCGTTGGGCCCTAGAAGCCCGACGATCTCGCCCTTGTCGACGCGCAGGGACACATGATCGACGACACTGCGCCGCTTGAACGTCTTGACCAGATCTTTCGCTTCCAGATGCAAGACCCTCCACCTCTCTTCTTATATTGAATCCTTCTCATTCTACCGCAAGATTGCCCGTGTTGGCAAGGTAAACCGTCAGATGCTTGCTCTTGAGCATGTTATTTCCCTGATATGCCCAGGCGTTGCCATCGAGCACGCACTTGCCCTTGCCGTCCTCAGCTTTGGCAAAGTAGTCGACCGTATCGCCGCCGCCCTCGAAGCTTCTCGGTGGACTGACGACATGCACGTTGCCCGTGCCGCGGTAATGCTCTTCTGTCAGCCAGCCTTCCATGCGATCTGCCGTGAAGGTGCCGTCCGCCGTCGTCATCGTGCCGCCCGCCGGAACGAGCATGTAGTTCGCCGACTGCGTAAATTCGGCGCGCGCGCCTGTAAACGTCTTATCCGCCTTCACGGCACGAACGTCACCTTCCGCGACGTAGCGATCCTTATCAAATACAGAGAGGCTTGCAGCAGTCAGACAAAGATCATCCTTCGTGATCTCTGCACCGCCCGTCGCATGGATGGCGTCGACAGATTCGAGCGTCACGGTCTGTGCCGTCAGACGCATCGCATCGCGCACAGCGATGACGCCGCCCGTGATCTCGCCCTGCTGTGTCTTCGTGTTGTAGCTGGCTCTCGCCCCTGTGATGGTCGCCGCGCCTCGCTTCAATGTAATGCCGCCCTCCGCCGTGATCTCGCCCGTCGCCATGTCGTAGCTGACGCTCTCTCCCTCCAAGGACGATGGCTCATCCGCCGCCTGCAGCGTCCCCATGTTCAGAGCTGCAGCCAAGGCGGCAGCTACGAGTGCAGCCTTCCCTTTTCTCTTCCTCAATTCGCTCCACTCCCCTTTTCAATCCGCGCCTTCTTGCCTTCCTTGCCACTCGCCGTGAACTTCGCGAAGCCGTCTGAGCTTTCGATGCGCTCCGCGCTCACGCGAAGCTTCTCTTTATCCTGCGTGAGCAGGACGTCGCCGACAGCGGCGAGCGTCTCCTTTTCTGACGACCAGATGACCTCTCGGCTCGTCAGGTGTATGCCGTCCGATGTCTCGATCCTCACGCCGCCGTCGACGGTAAGATCCTTAGACGTCAGATCATAATGAGCACGAGGCGCAGTGAGCTTCAGTTCGCGCCCGCCTTCCTCATGAAAAACGCCTTCGATGTTTCTCGCCTCTGCCACCTTGCCATCAGCATCCGCCTCGATCGATTCCGCCGTCAGCTGCCAGACGGTACGCCCGTCCTTCTCCAAGCTCAGCGTATTTCCCTCATAACGCAACGTGCGCGCAGGATCGTTCAAGGCCGGAACCTCGGGAACGGAGAGCACTGCCCATGCGAGTGCAGCGGCGAAGAGGGCTGCGGCGAGGACTGCGAGAAGAGTCTTCCTATGCTTCATCTTTCCCTCCTTGCAGCATCGCGCCGTGGCGCTTCTCCTTCTTCATCTCAGGCGGCGTATTCCAGCGTTTCTGAAACCACAGCCACTGCGTCGGGTTCTCGCGGATGACCTCCTCCATAAGGCGCGTCATGCGCACGGTCAGGTCGTAGAGATCCTTTTCCGTATCGCCCGTGTCGACGTACTCCATGCGCTCATAGACGCGCACCGTATGCTTGCCGTCGGGGCGGCGCAGGATGAACGCGGGAACGACGGGCGCACGAAACTTGCGCGAAAAGACGGCAGGTCCCAAGGGCGTCGCAGCCGTCTTGCCGAGAAACTCGATGAAAGCGCCGCCGGGACCTGCATCCTGATCAGCGAGAAAACCGAGGATCTTGCCATTCTTCAAGGCGCGCCCCGCCGCCAAAAGTTCGCTCGTGCCGCGCGAAAAGATCTCCGCACCGATCGTCGCACGAAGATCATCGAGGACGCGCGAATACTCGGCATTCGGCTGCGTCTTAGCGATTGCCGTGACGGGCAGGCCCGACAGTGAGAAAGCGGCGGACAGCCACTCCCACGTGCCGATGTGACCCGTGAGGACGACGACGCCGTGCCCTTCGGCTAGCGCGTCTTTAAGGCGCTCCAGGTGCTCGATCTCGATGTATTCATGCAGGTTCTCTCGGTTGAGCTTCGGCATGTAGAGAATCTCCAGCATGTTTTGCGCGAGGTTCACGAAGGAGGCGCGCACGATTTTCCGTGCTTCCTTCTCCGAAATGGAAAGCCCCTGCATCATCTGGCGCACGGCACGCTCGCGCTGCTTCTTGATGATCATATAATAGAGCCTGCCGAGCAGCGCGCCGAGTAAGAGCAACGCGCCGTGCGGCAGGAAGCGCAGCGCACGGCTCAGCGCCATTAACGAGTTGTAGAGCATGAACATTCACCTGCTGTCTTCAGATATGTGAGATCTTGGGCGCACGCACGTCCGCCTCATATAGCGCTGCGTCGCCCTTGCCAAAGCCATCACTGCGAGACGTTTGTGACCTTCGCCGGCGCGGTGAAGCGTGCGACGACGTTTTCCCAGCGCCTCTGCGCCTTCAGAAGGAACTCGATGATCTCGCGCACAGCTCCCTTGCCTCCCGGCTTTCCGGACACAAGGCATGCGAGTCTCTGCACCTCGGCCACCGCATCAGCGGGCGCGGCAGGAAAGCCGACCTGCGCCATAACAGCGAGGTCGATGAGGTCATCGCCGACATAAGCGACCTCATCATCTTGAAGACCATGGCGCTCCTTGATCTCAGCATAGGCGCTACGCTTGTCGGCGTGCCCGAGGTAGACATCCCCGATCTTCAACTCGGCGGCACGTCGGGATACAATGGCAGAGTCGCGCCCTGTGATAATCGCCGTACCGAAACCTTCGTTCTGCCACTGGCATATACCGAGACCGTCGCGCACATGGAACGGCTTCATCAGTTCGCCCATCTCACCCGTATAAATGCCGCCATCCGTCAGGACACCGTCGACATCGAAGATGAGGAAGCGCACGCGACGCGCACGCTCCATCGCATCTGCAGAAAGAATCATTTAGACCAGCTTCCTTTTCACCACGTCGTAGATTGCCAGCACTTCCTTCAAAAGCTCTTCGAGCTTGTCGAGGTAGAGGCTGTTCGGGCCATCGCAGAGCGCCTCCTCAGGATTGTCGTGCACTTCCATGAAAAGTCCGTCGACGCCAGCGGCGACGGCGGCGCGTGCCAAAGGCTCGACGAATTCGCGGTTGCCGCCTGACGATGTGCCCGCGCCGCCCGGCAGCTGCACGCTGTGTGTCGCATCGAAGATGACGGGAGCACCAAACGTGCGCATGATGGGAAAACTGCGCATGTCGACGACGAGGTTATTGTAGCCGAACGAGGCGCCGCGCTCCGTCAGAAGGATGTCAGAGCAGCCGCCTTCGTGCAGCTTGTCGACGACGTTTCCCATGTCGCGCGGCGCGAGGAACTGCCCCTTCTTGACGTTGACGACGCAGCCGGACTTTGCCGCCGCGTAGATGAGGTCTGTCTGGCGGCACAGAAACGCAGGGATCTGCAGCACGTCGACAACCTTCGCCGCAGGCGCGATCTGCGACTCCTTGTGGACGTCGGTCACGACGGGCACATCGAGCTCTTCCTTGATCGCCTGCAGCATTTCGAGTCCCTTCTTGAGCCCCGGGCCGCGGAAGCTGTTGAAAGACGAGCGGTTCGCCTTGTCGAACGAGGCCTTGAAGATGTAGGGGATGCCGAGCCTCGATGTGATTTCCTTGATCGTGCGTCCGATCAAAAGGCAGCGCTCCATCTCCTCAAGGACGCACGGCCCCGCCATGAGCACGAGCGGGCTTCCCCCGCCGATCGTGAAATCTCTGACCTTCACCTTGTTCATCATCATAGTACCGCCTTTCTCTTAAGGAGTCACGGATAAATTCAGTCGCCCAGCTTCACACATCCGAGCGACTTCATTTTATCAGGGTTTCTTTAAAAATGCTTAAAGATTCGCTGATAGATTCTTTCACCGCACCGCGTTTGTCCAAAACACATTTATTTTTTACGCCAGCCCCTGCTCTCGATAGATCTTGTTCACAAGTGCAAGGTCTTCCGGCGTATCAACGCCGACGAAGCGGCAGTCCGTTTCCAGCACGCGGATGCCATAGCCGTTTTCCAGCGCCCGAAGCTGCTCCAGCGACTCCGCCCTCTCCAAGGGCGTCGGTTCAAGGCGCGCGTAGCGCAGCAAAAAGTCGCGCCGATAGGCATAGATGCCGATGTGCTTGTACACGGGGCCAGCCGCTGCACGCGGATAGGGCACGAGCGAGCGCGAGAAGTAGAGTGCGTAGCCAAGCTTGTCCACAACGACCTTGACGTTGTTCGGATTGAGCTGTTCCGCCGCGTCGTCCATACGTGTCATGACAGTAGCCATCGGCAAGTTCTCATCCATCTCAAAAGGCGCGATGAGATCGTCAATCACGGAAGGTTCGATCAGAGGCTCGTCGCCCTGCACGTTGACGATGAGGTCGACCTCAGGGTATGCCTCTGCCACCTCAGCAAGCCGATCCGTGCCCGTCGGATGGTCGGCACGCGTCAGGATTGCTTCGCTGCCTTCCGCTCGCACGGCATCGTAGATGCGCTGGTCGTCCGTCGCCACGATCACCTTCTCGGGTTTTTGGGCGCGGCTCGCACGCTCCAGGACGCGGCAGATCATGGGCTTGCCGCAGATGTCGGCAAGCGGCTTGCCCGGCAGACGCGTCGACGCGTAGCGCGCCGGAATCACGCAAAGTGTCCTCATGTTTCTTCTCCTCCCTTTCGCAAGGCAGCGATCCTTTCCTGCAGATGTGCGGCGAGCATATTCTGAAACTCCTTCGCTCCCTCCTGAAACGTGACCTCGACGCAGATGACGAATACAGGGATCGGCACCTTCGCCTCAATGATCGTCAGCGGAATCTTCACGGCGTCTTTCTCCGTAATGACGATGGCTTCCGCCCCGAGGGAGATCGCCTGATCGAGGACGTCCTGCAGTTCCTTCGTCGTATACTCGTGGTGGTCGGGGAAGCGCAGGCTTTCGACGATCTTTGCGCCGATGTCGAAGAGCGTCTGCTCGAACGACATCGGATTGCCGATGGCGGAGACCGCCATGACGCGTTTTCCCGCAAGCGTCTTGATGTCGACGCCCTCGCCTGCGATGTCGCGATGCCAGTCCTTGAGGTTGACGAAGCGGCGCGGCTGATGGATGCTCTCCATGATCAGCGCCTTTTCGTTGTACTTGCGTATCGTGTTCTTGATGTGCTCGCGCGAGACGCCGACCGCCTGATCGACCTTCGTCAAAAGGCACACGTCGGCGCGCTCGATGTGCGAAACAGGCTCTCGGAGCGTGCCGCGCGGCAGCATGTAGCCGTTGCCGAAGACATTGACCGCGTCGACGAGCAGGATGTCCATGTCGCGGGCGAGCTGCCAGTGCTGGTATCCGTCGTCCAAGATCGCTACCTCGGCGCCGAAGTGCTCGATCGCATACTGTCCCGTAAGTGATCGCTCGGCGCCGATGAGCACAGGCACTTCAGGCAGATGCTTGGCAAGCATGAAGGCTTCGTCGCCCGCCTCGATCGCGTCCATGTAGAGCTTTTGCCCGTCCGAGACGATGCCGACGTCGCCGCGCCACTTCGCACGGTAGCCGCGATTCAAGATGACGACGCAATATCCCATGTCGCGGATCGCAGTCGCCAAGTACTGTGCAGTCGGCGTCTTGCCCGTACCTCCGACCGTGATGTTGCCGAGGCTGATGACATAGCAGGAGAGATGCTTGCGCTTGAAAAGCCCCGCCTTGTAACCCCAGAGCTTTAGATTCACGAGTTGGCGATAGATGAGAGAAAAGCTGTAGAGCGTCCCCATGATGATGCGCAGGCAAAAGCCATCGGCATGACGGCGGCGCATGAGGTCGGTGACATAGGTGCGAAAGTTCTCGACGCGCTCCGTCGTGCGCACCTTGCCCGCGCTCTCGCCCTGTTCGAAGTCCTCCAAGAAGCTCCTCAAGATCACGGCGGTCTTTCGGGATGCGCCCTTGTTCTCGCCGATGATGGCGAGCGTCTCGCGCTCCATGCGCCGCCTTTCCCCTTCGTCCTCGAAGAGTCTGCAGACAGCTGCAGAAAGCTCCTCTCCATCGTGCACCGTGATGCAGGCGTTCCTCTTTGTAAAGAGTACATGCGTATCCTTGAAGTTGAACATGTTGTGCCCAACGATGATCGCCTTGCCGTGCGCTGCAGGCTCCAGGATGTTGTGACCGCCGTGCGCGATGAGGCTGCCGCCGACGTAGATGACGTCGCCGATGCTATAGACCTTGCCGAGCTCACCGATCGTATCGAGGATCACAATGTCGTGATCTTCGCTCGGCTCTTTCAAAAGTTCTGTACGGCGCGCGACGGAAAATCCCTTGTGTCTGCAGAGCGTGGCGACTTCCGTCGTGCGCAGAAGCTCCCTCGGCGCAATGATGAGCTTGGCCTCGGGGAACTTTTCCCGAAGTGCGGCGAACGCCTCGAGGACGGGCGTCTCCTCACCGCGATGCGTGCTGCCTGCGAGAAAAATGCCACCATTCTTGCGAAGTCCCATTTCACGCAGGAGCTTTTCCTTCTCCGCGAGGCTCACGTCCGTGTACGTCTGATCGAATTTCGTATTCCCCGTGACGGTCACAAGCTCAGGCGGTGCGCCGAGGCGCATGATGTACTCGGCGTCGATGGGTGACTGCATGGCGAACTTTCGGACCGTGCCGATCATGTCATCAAGGACACTGTGCAGATGCTTATAGCGCTTGACGCTCTTGTCGCTGATGCGCCCATTGACCATCATGACGGGAATCTTGAGCTTCTTCGCCATCCGCAGGAAGTTCGGCCAAAGTTCCGTCTCGACGGGCATGAAGACGCGCGGATGGATGCGGCGCAGAATGCTGCCAGCACGCCACGGCAGGTCGAGTGGGAAGTAGATGATGCTGTCCGCATCTTTGATGATGCGGTTTGCCATCTCGTAACCCGCTGTCGTGACGACGGAGACGAGGATCGGACTCTTCGGGAATTCCTTGTGGAACTCGCGGATCAGGGGGCTGGCGGCGACGATCTCGCCGACGGACGCCGCATGAACCCAGATGCAGTTCTTCTTCGCCACCTTGTCGAGCGCGTGCTCAGGAAAGAAGCCGAGGCTCTGGCGCACACGCTCGACGAAGCCGCGCTCGCGCACGGCGCGAACGAGGAACACGGGTATGATGAGGACGACGGCGAGGATCGCCGCGAGATTGTAGAGTAACCGCATATTTCCTCTCCTTCATGTAGCGGGCTGCAAAGCTCCTTCACCCTTCTTTTCGCCCTCTCCCTCGCCTCGGAACTGGATATTGTAGAGCGTGCTGTAAAGTCCGCCCGCTGCCAGAAGTTCCTCGTGCGTTCCCTGCTCGACGATACGCCCGCCGTCGATGACGTAGATGCAGTCGGCATTGAAGATCGTCGACAGCCGGTGCGCGATGGCAAAGGACGTCCTGCCCACCATGAGCTTATCGAGCGCCGCCTGCACGATCTTTTCGCTCTCCGTATCGAGCGCCGACGTCGCCTCGTCAAGGATCAGGACGCGTGGATTCTTCAGAATGGCGCGTGCGATCGCAATGCGCTGACGCTGACCGCCCG
The DNA here is from genome assembly GCF_000292955.1 of Selenomonas sp. CM52. Classification (NCBI taxonomy): domain Bacteria; kingdom Bacillati; phylum Bacillota; class Negativicutes; order Selenomonadales; family Selenomonadaceae; genus Selenomonas; species Selenomonas sp. CM52. The sequence continues at coordinate 68,641 of NZ_ALNM01000029.1, read as the reverse complement.
AAAGATTCAAGCCGCGTTCACCGATCTTCGTCTCATAGCCTTGGGGAAGCTGCAAGATGAACTCCTCGGCGTTCGCCGCACGCGCCGCCTCCTCAATTTCCTCGTCCGTCGCTTCGAGTCTGCCGTAGCGGATATTCTCGCGCACGCTGCTCGAAAAGAGCATCGTTTCCTGCGGCACGATGCCGATCTGCTCGCGCAAAGAGTCGAGCGTCACGTCGCGCACGTCGTGACCGTCGATCTCGATCACACCTTCGTTCACCTCATAGAAACGCGGGATGAGGTTCGCGATCGTCGACTTTCCCGCGCCCGAAGGGCCGACGAAAGCGACGAGCTGTCCGGGACTCGCCTCAAGCGACACATGGGAGAGCGCGGGAGCGCCCTCCTTGTAGGAAAAGGACACGTCCTTGACGGCGACGCGTCCTTCGATTTCGGGCAGCGGAACGGCACCTTCCTTGTCATGAATCGTCTCTTCCATATCGATCACGTCAAAGACGCGATCGGCCGCCGCCATCGCACGCTGCACGGTGCCGTAGATGCGGCTGATGCGCTTGACCGGGTTCGCGAGATTCACGGCATACGTCAGAAACGCAACGAGAGCGCCTGCCGTCAGATCGCCTTGCACAACCTCGTAGCCACCGATCCACAAGATAAAGGTGACCGTGATCGCCGCTAGGAACTCCACGGTCGGGGTCAGGAGACTCGTAAGCTGCACGTTCTTCATCTCAGCCTGGAAATTCAACTCATTCTGCCGATGAAAGCGTTCAATCTCGTAGCGCTCGCGCACGAAGGACTTGACGACGCGCACGGCAGAGATGCTTTCCTGCAGAAGCGAATTGATGTCGGCAAGCCTTTCCTGTATGACGATGCCCGACTGCTTGAGCTTTTTGCCAAAAATATTCATCGCTTGTCCGACGAGCGGCACGGTGATGAGCGTGATGAACGTGAGCTTCCAGTCGAGATAAAACATGAGCACGATGGAGCCAACAAGCACGGAGCTTTCCGTCACAAGCTCGATGAGCTTGTCAACGAGAGCATTCTGCAATGCCTGCACGTCGTTCGTCACGTAGCTCATGATCTCCCCCGTCTGATGGCGGTCGAAGTAGGCGAGCGGCATGCGCTGGAACTTCTCGAAGAGCGCCTCGCGGATGTCGATGACGACGCGCTGCCCAACGAAGGAAACGAGGTAGCTCTGCCCATAGTAGAATATGCCGCGGAAGAAAAAGACGACGATGATGCCGACCGCGATGAGGTTGAGCATCGCCATGTCGCGCTCCATGAGCACCTTGTCGATCATGTCCTTGATGATCCACGGCACATAAAGGTTCGCTGCCGCCGCAAGCACGATGCAGACGATGGCAAACGCCAGATGCTTCACATAGGGCCGTATGTAGTTCATCAAACGGATGTAGTTCTTCATGCTTCCCTCTCGTTTTCCCTTCCTGCGGCCGCCGCGAGCACATGCGCCGCGACGCGCACGGAAGCGCCCGGAGGTCCGAGCTGCAGCACGGCGACCTTGAGACGCGCCATGACGGAGTCGCGCTGCGGCTCGCCCTTATAGAGCTTCGCAGCTTCCTCGGCGATGCGCTCCGGCGTCACCTCGTCCTGCAGCAGCTCCGGCTCCGCCTCCTCTCCGAGGATGATGTTCGGCAGGCTGAAATGGTCGATCTTCACGAGCATCCTGCCGATGGCGTAGTTGAGCCTGCCCATGCGGTAGCAGACGACGGCGGGCAGATCCATAAGCGCCGCTTCCATGACGACCGTTCCCGATGTCGCTATGGCGAAGTCGGCGATGCCCATGAGGTCGTAGACGTGCTCCTCCGTCAGTTCGACGGAAGCGCCCGACTTTTCGATATGGCGTTCGAGCTCTTGGCGCTCGAGTCCCGGCGCGACGGGCAGGAAAAAGCGCGTCTCGGGGCGCTTCTCCTTCAAGATTTGCACCGCCTTGAGCATGTCGGGCAGAAGAAACGAGATCTCCTGCCGTCGGCTGCCGGGCAGGAGCAGCACGGCACGCTCGCCCTCCTTGAGTCCGAAAAAGGCGCGCGCCGCCTCCGGTTCCATATCGGCGCGTACGGTGTCGACGAGCGGGTTGCCGAGGAAGGAGACGTTCGCGCCCGCCGTGACGTAGGGGCCGATCTCGTGATGGAAGATCGTGACGATCTCCTTGGCGATCGCCGCGCACTTCTTCGCACGCCCCTTGCGCCATGCCCAAGCCGACGGCGGGATGTAGGAAAAGACGGGGACGCCGAGTGCCTTCGCCTTCGCCGCAAGCCGCCAGTTGAAGTCGGGATAGTCGATGATGAGAAGGAGATCGGGCTTTTCCTCGCGCATGGACTCGACGAGCGTCTTTTCCAACTGCAATAGGCGACCGAGTCCCAGGACAACCTCCCACACGCCCATGATGCTGTAGTCGCGACAGTCGCGCACGAGGCGCACGCCCGCCTCCGCCATCTTGGCTCCGCCGAAGCCGAAAAGCTCCACGTCCGGCTCCATCTCCAGAATTTCTTTCGCGAGGCGTGCGCCGTGCAAATCGCCTGACGCCTCGCCCGCCGACATCATGATCTTCATCTTGCCCCTCCTCTTCGAAAAGCACGGACAAACACCGCCCCCATCTTCACGCATCTGCCATCTGCGCAAATCCGGGAACTTCATTTTATCAGCGCTTCTTTAAGCCGAAAAAGCGCGAGGATGCAGATCTTGCATCCACCGCGCAAATCGTCAAATCGCCGCGATCGCTATGCCGTTTTCGTCAGCGAGCGCCGTGACCTTCGCTTGATCGACGACGAGTACCTTGCCCGCCTCGATGGCGAGGGCTTTCGCCCCGGCGGCGATCATCGACTCGATCGTCGCCGTGCCGATCGCCGGCACATCGAAGCGCATGTCCTGCTGGGGCTTCGCCGCCTTGCCGACGGCAGCGCCGCCGCCCGAAAGCTCCCCGCCGCGCCTTATGCAGGCGTCCGTCCCCTCGATCGCTTCGAGCGCCATGACCGCCTTCGCCTTGACGACGGCGGTTTGCCCGATGTCGAGCCGGCCGATCTCCTTTGCCATGGCGAGCGCCATTTCCATATCGGCGCGTTCCTCTGCGGTAGGTTCACGCTTCGTCAGCGTGCCCGCAGGCGGCATCAGCGTCTTTAAGAGAGCCGTCTGATCGAAGGCTTCCAAGCCTTCCTTCGCAAGCTCCCTGACGAAGGCGAGCATGATCGTGTCGTCCTTCTTGTCGGGCAGCGACATCAGGAGCTGCATCATGCGCATGTCGGGCTGCTCGTGGCTGCCCGTAAAGAGAAGCTCCTTCGTAACCTTGCCGAGAAGCGTCACCTTCGTCACGCCGCGCTCCTTGAGGTAGTCGATGATCGCGCCGAGCTGTGCGACGTTAATCGCGCGATGATCGGAAGCGACTTCCGCAAGTTCTTTATCCGTGCCCGCGAGAAGCGAAACGGCGCTTACCTCGATGCCGAGCGCCTTCGCCGCCTGTGCGCAGACGACTGGCAGTCGCCCCACGCCGGCCAAAAGACCGATCTTTTCCAAAGATTTTCCCTCCGATTTCTATTCGTTCTCGCGGCGCTCGCGGCAGATGCCGCGATCCACGTTGCGCAGGAAGCGCAGGAAATGCTCGACCTCTTCGGACGTCTCGACCTCCTGCTCGATGACGGCGATCGCCTGTGCGAGGCTCAAGCCCGAGCGGAAGAGGATCTTGTAGGCGCGCTTGATATTGCGCCGCGCCTCGACCGCGATGCCCGCACGCGCGATGCCCACGCTGTTGAGTCCGACGACGCGCGCCGGATGACCGTCGACAATCGTGTAGGGCACGCAGTCCTGCACGATCTTCGACATGCCGCCGATCATGACGTTGCGGCCGATCTTCACGAACTGGTGAATGCCGCACATGCCGCCCAGAACCGCGCGATCTTCGACAATGGCGTGGCCTGCGATCATCGCCGCGTTCGACATGATGACGTGATTGCCAACGACGCAGTTGTGCGCGACATGCGTGCAAGCCATGAGCAGGCTGTCGCTGCCGATGCGCGTCTCCTCGCCCTCGCCCGTCGCACGGTGGATGCTCGAATACTCGCGGATCGTCGTGCGGTCGCCGATGATCGTATAGCTCTTCTCGCCCTTGAATTTCAAGTCCTGCGGCTCCGCGCCGACCGAAGCGAACTGAAAGATATGGCTGTCTTTGCCGATGCTCGTCCAACTGTTGATGACGGCATGCGGCTCGATGCGCGTGCCCTCGCCAATCGAGACGTTCGCACCGATGACGGCGTGCGCACCGACCTTGACGTTCTCAGCGAGCGTCACATTCTCTTCAATCACAGCATACGGACCGATCTCCACGCCCTTCGCCACATGGGCACGAGGGCTTACGACCGCTGTTTCGTGGATATATGCCACTACTTTGCTGTCCATCATTTTTTCCACCCCTTATTCCACTCGAAAAGAGCTGACAGGATTTTCAATCTATGCTTTCTATAGAAATCGCTGAAACTATCCGCGATTCCTGTGCGGATAAAGCGCCATATTGTTATAATCCTGCAAATCCTGTCGTTTTTTGCCTGTGATATTCAGGCAAAATCGGCAATTTTCGGGGGTTGATAAAAGACTGGCACTCATTTTCCCGGCAAATCTACCCCTTAAGAGAGATTTTCAGCTCTTTGCAGGGCAAAGGTGAAGTCCGCTTTGGCGACGAGCACACCGTCGACGTAGCCGTCGGCATGAAGCTTGCCAAAGTCGCCGTGCACCTTCGTGATCTTCGCCTTCGTCACGAGCTGATCGCCGGGCACGACGGGCTTCTTGAACTTCACGCCCTCCATGCCGCCAAAGAGTGCAAGCTTGCCGCGATTCTCCTCGGGATAGAGCATCGTGATGCCGCCGACCTGTGCCATGGCCTCCAGAAGGAGCACGCCGGGCATGATCGGCGAGCCGGGGAAATGACCGCGGAAGAAGTCCTCCATCATCGTCACGCACTTGATGCCCGTCGCCGACTCGAACGGCACGAGTTCGATGATGCGGTCGACGAGAAGCATCGGCGGGCGATGCGGCAGGATCTTCTGAATTTCATTGATGTCCAAAATCATATAGTTTCGCTCCTTCTTTCTTAATTGAAACCGACACGAAATGCACCGGATTTCACCGTAAGCAGAAACACCTTTCTGCGCTTTCACACCAGCGAGGCGCAGAGCGCCTTCGCGAGCTGCGCATTCAGCGCATGACCCGACTTCACGGCGAGAATATGCCCGCGCACGAAGCCCGCGAGACGCAGATCGCCGATGAGGTCGAGGATCTTGTGGCGCACAAGCTCGTCGGGGAAGCGCAGCTCGTTGAGCCAGCGCTCATCGTTGTAGACGATGACGTTTTCAAGCGTGCCGCCGAGTCCGAGTCCCGCTTTCTTCAGCGCCTCGACCTCGCCTTCATAAGCAATCGTACGCGCAGGGGCGATTTCCTTCTCGTAAGCGTCCTCTCGCACGAGGAAATCCCGGTACTGCGTGCCGACGAGCGCATGCTCGTTGAGCGACGTAAAGCTCACACGCAGGCCGCCGCCATAGGGAACGGCAACGAGGAAGCGTTCGCCGTCGTCGATGCGGTAGACGTGGTCGATGACGATCTCCTGCCGCTCCTTTTCCTGCTGCACCTTCCCCGCTTCTTTCAAAAGAGAGAAAAAGACGAGCGAGGAGCCATCCGCGACGGGAGGCTCCTCGGCATCGAGTTCGACAAAGCAGTTGTCGATGCCGAACGCCGCGAGCGCACTCATCAGATGCTCGACCGTGAAGACGCGCACGCCGCCCTCAGAGAGCGTCGTCGCGCGCACCGTCGACGTCACATGCGGCGCGGTCGCGCGAATCTTCGGCTCGCCCGCAACATCCTTGCGTACGAAGACGATTCCCGCATCGACAGGCGCCGGCAGGAGTGAGAGATGCACGAGGACGCCGGAATGAAGCCCCACGCCGTCGTAATCAACGCGCCGGGCGATCGTCGTCTGAAAGGGCAATAGAAATCCTCCTCCGCTGGAAAATGCAAAAGCCGGCAATATAAAGTCGCAGCTGCCAAATGCAGCCCTCCGTTTCAACGTTCTATTATTGTACCATGAAGCCCCAAGAAGTCAAGCCGAAGGCGCAGACTGATTGGCTAGGCTTCTGGTAAGGGCGGCGCACTATGTCCACAAAGTGGACGTTTGTGCGTGTAGCTTACCATGAAACCCCAAGAAGTCAAACCCGAAGGGTGCAGACTGATCGGCCAGGTTTCTGTAAGGGCGGCGCACTATTCATCCTTCCTGCTCGCCTTTTGGCAGCGCAAAATTCACGGGCAGCTCTTCGATGTCCGTTTCCAGCCGCCGATAGTGAACGCCGGCAGCAGCGAACATGCGTTTCGAGGCGCGCGTGCTGTCGGTCGCCGCGTACTTGTCCGACAGGTAGATGACCTCCTTGATGCCGCTTTGGATGATCGCCTTGCAGCACTCGTTGCACGGAAAGAGCGACGTGTAGATGCGGCAGCCCTTCAAAGATGTGCTCGCGTTCAATATGGCGTTCAGCTCAGCATGCACGACATAGGCGTACTTCTTGTCACCGAACTCGCCCGTGCTGCCCCACGGAAACTCCGCATCGGAACAGCCGTTGGGCATGCCGTTGTAACCGACGCCGACGATGTGCTTGTCCTCGTTGACAATGCAGGCGCCGACCTGCGTGTGCGGATCCTTGCTGCGGTACTTGGAAAAAAGGGCGATGCCCATGAAGTATTCATCCCACGATATGATCATGGCTTTTCCTCCCCTCGCATCTCAGGCGATTCCGCCACGTCGTCTGCGGCATCCGCGTCGCTCGCTTCAGACGTTCCGTCCGTGCCTCCCGCCGCTCCAAGCGTCGGCAGAACCGTACCCAGAAGGGCGCGCAGGCCATCGGCAGCGGCGTGCAGTTCGGCGATCTTCGCTTCCTCGCCCTCCTTGATTGCGAGGAGTTTCCCCGCATCCTGCGCCATCTTCTCATGCAGCGCACGCGCCTCGGCAAGAGCCGGCAGGAATCTTGCCGTCCCGTTTCCGCGTCCTGCCGTGCGCCTTGCTGCCTCCTCCAGACGCGCCGCCGTATCGGCGAGCGCACGAAGCGCCGTGCGGCTCTCCCGTGCGCCTGCACCGCCCGCCTCGATGGCCTCGGCCGCCTTGGAGACGTCACTGGCGAGCGCCGTCAAAAGCTCTGCCGCATTTGTGGAAAGCTTGCCTGCATCCTCCGACAACCGGCGCACCTCGTCGGCGACAGCAGCGAAGCGCCTGCCCGCATCGCCCGCACGCGCCGCCTCGACCGCCGCGTTGAACGCGAGGAGGTTCGTCTGGCTCGCAAGCTCCGCGACTTCGGCGAGCGTATCGCCGATCGCCGCCGCACGTTTTCCCAGATCGCGCGCCATCTCGTCCGCCGCCTTCAACTCCTTCGCGAGCGCGTTCGTGCGCTCTGCCGCATCGTGCGCCGCCCTCCGATTCTCGCCCAATTGACGGCGCACTTCTTCGGCTTCTTTCTGTGCTTTGTCCGACGCATCTTCGTCCATGCCGTCCGCAGCTTCGGCGAGCACCGAAGCCGCTTTCTCCGCCCGCTCCTTCAATGCCCCCACCTGTGCGAGAGCTGACTCCATCGCCTGCGCCTGTTCCTGCGACCCCGCGAGAAGTTTCGTACAAAAGGCGCCCATGCGCGAAAGCGTCTCCGATGGCACGGCCTCGAACGCTGCATCTCTTTGAGGCGTCCCCAATTCCTGCGCGGCAAACACTTCACCAGCAGGAACATCCGAAACCTCGGGCAAAGGAGCCTGTTCCTCTTCTTTCTGCCCCTGCAGCGGGAGTGCGATGCGCCCGGCATAAGCGAGCAGAAGCCCCAATCCCGTGAGCACGAGCAAGAGCAGCAGCAGCCCCGCCAGAGTCATGGAGTTCGTCAGTGCGCCGAGCGAGCGTTCCTCCTCCGCCTCAGGCACGCCGACGAAGATCATGCCGACCGCCTCGCCGTCCGCATCGAAGAGCGTACGATACGAACCGACGGGTCGCCTGCCGCCGAAATCAGAGCGGCCGAGATACGGCGTGCAGCCCGTGAGCACGATCCTCGTGACAGCGGCGTCCGCCTTCTGTCCAACAAGTCTCTTGCCGCTCATCTCATACGTCGAGGATGCGACTGCATCGCCGACGAAGAGCGCGACGTCCGATCCCGTAACCTCTTTCAAGTGATCGACGAAACTGCCATTGTCGTTGAGCAGTCTGCCTCCCTTGTAGATGCGTCCGTCCTGCACCGTCCAATCGCCGGGATGCGTCGAGTCGATCAGCAAGAGAATGCCGCGCATGTCAGCGTCGACCTTCTCCTTCCAGATCGTCGCGTTCGACGTGCGTGCGCTGTCGTAGGCGCGATAGCCGAGCGCGAGGAACGCTGCGAGAAAAAAGACCGCAAAAAGGACGACGCCGCGCCTCAGTCGCGCTGCGTCATCCTTGCTCTGAAAGAATCGGGAAAGGAAGCTTTTTTTCTTGTCGTTCTGCATATCAGCGAACCACCATGACGGGGCAGTGGACGTGCTGCAGTACATACTGGCTGACGCTGCCCATCAAGAAGCCCGTCAGACGGCCGAGACCGCGGCTGCCCATGACGACGAGGTCGTAGCCTTCATCGTCCGCCGTCTCCACGATGACCTCGGCGGGCGAGCCAAGTTCCACTACACTGTTCGTGCGGATGTCTGCGGGCACCTCTCGCAGGATTTTCGCCAGTTCCTTGTAAGCGCCCTCTTTCAGAGCCGCAGGATCATAACCGTCCATGCTCACGCGCTCGAAGGCCGCGACCTCGGCATTGAGATCGACGACCGAGAGCAGCATGAGCGTCGCCCCCTGCAGCCGCGCGATGTGCGCCGCCTGCCGCACGGCCTGCTGCGCCTGCTCCGAACCGTCATAAGGCACGAGAATCCGCCGGATCTCGCTGTCCTTAAAATCCATCATCTTGCTTACCTCCCGGAATCTCCCAAACTCCCATAAGTGTTTTTTATTTCGCCAACGAAGGGAAAAATTCCTCTTTTTTCTGCGGCTTAGCTGCCAATTTCTCGCACCCCGCTGCGTTGATTAAACAATGTGCTCGCCGTCAAGCAAACTAAGCAAACGCCCGCCGGGCAACAGGCGGGCGATCTCTTCCGCCAACGCATCGATATAACCGTAAAAGTGATTCGTGCGCACGGCAAGCCATTCGACAGCGGCAAGGATGCACTTCTTTGTACGATCATCCTCGTCTTCTGCACTCTCCACGCCAGCAAAAGCCGTCCGCACCACGCTGTGCGGCGCAGACACGCCGCCCCCATCGAGCGAGGCATCCACAAGAAGCAGGAACTCCAGCAGCTTGTAAAGCACGACGAAGACCTCATAGTTTGCCAGAAAGCTCGTGCCTCCTGTCAGAGGGTAGCGTCCGAGCATAAATTCATTGACGAGCCAGTTTTCCAAGGCATTGCCGTACTTTGAAAGGATGCCCTTCGCATATTGTCTGCGTCGTTCCAAAAAAGCGGCGATGCTGCTTTGCCGAGCCTGCGTCGCGCCCGTATGCGCCGCATCTGCCCGTTCTCCCGCCGCGTCGCCATCCCCTTCGCCGAAGGCTCTGCGAATCCTCGCCAAATATGCCGCCGTTTCGGGCAAATCATCTTCCGTCGCCTTCGCCAGAGCAGGGAAGAGCCGTTGGAAGAAGCGCAAATACAGCGCCACATCGAAGGGATTCGTCGCGAGAAGAGCCTTTGCCTCCCCTGCGGCGGCATCGGCGATGGCGGCGGCATCCCTTGTCAGTTCTTCCGCCGCCCCCTGCTCGACATACGCTTCGGCACGCGCGAGCAGGAGTCCGAGCGCCGCGAGACGCGCGTCGAGCGAGAGGCGACGCTCGGACAAGAGCGCGATTCCGGCAAGCTGCAGGCTGCGGAAGGCCGCCGCCGACAGCGGTGCGCCAAGCGGCGTGCGGTCAACATAATCGGGGCGCGGTGCGGCGACTTCCATCCACTCGAACGCCAGCGGCTCTTCGGCAAACAAGACTTCCTCTGCCGCCACAGGACAGCTTAGGCACAGGGCGCGGTCAAGCGTATCGCCAACCTCGTGCATCTTGCGCGGATACTCAGCGCAGACGTCGGAGATCGCGCCGATGCCGAAGCGTCGCTGCAGCGAGCAAAGTCCGTCAGCGCGCAAAAAAACGCAGCGTCCGTCTTCGTGGCGCATGATCCAGCCGCCCGTCGCCTCGCTGCGTTCCAAGCCTTTTTTCAATTCGTGCAGAAGCTCCGGCCGCCCCTCATAGCGCGCCAATGTCGCTGCATCGAGCGCGACGCCCCACTTCGCACAGCAGCAGAGCGAGCCGCATCGCCTGCCGTCGCAGACGAAGTGGCGCATGTAAACGAGCTGCAGGCACAATCGCGGTGCAGCGGCGGGCGCAAGGATAGGCGCAGCGTCCTTCCTGCCGCCTTCCCTTCTCTCCTCGCCCCAAGCCGCAATCTTTTCCGGACACTCGTCTTGCCGCTTCACGCCTCCGCCTCCTCGAAGTAGGCGGCGATCTGCGCCTCCATGACGTCGCCGACGTCCTCGCCTGCCCGCCATGCTTTCGCCCAATCGACAGTATGCTCGATCGCCTCCTCGATGTGCCAGCGCGGCTGCCAGCCGAGACGCGCCTTGATGCGCGAGGAGTCGAGCTTCAGGAAGCCCGCCTCGTGCGGCGCGGCGCACTCCTCCTCAGCACGCCACGAAGCGCCCTCGCCCCAAGCGCGGCAGAAGAGCTCGGCCAGATCGCCCGTCGTCACGCAGTCGGAGTCCGCAGGCCCGACGTTGTAGCTTCCGGCAAGCGACGCATCGCATGCCTGCGCGTGCGCGATGCGCAAATACGCAGAGAGAGGCTCCAAGACATGCTGATAGGGCCGCGTCGATGCGGGATTCCTGAGGACGACGGCGCGTCCTTCGCTCGCCGCGCGTATGCAGTCGGGCACGATGCGCTCGGGCGAGAAATCTCCGCCGCCGATGACATTGCCCGCGCGCGCCGTCGAGATGCGCACGCCGCCGTCCGCGAAGAAGCTCTGACGATAGCTCGCCGTTACGAGCTCTGAGCAGCTCTTGCTGTTTGAGTACGGGTCGAAGCCCATGAGACGCTCGTCCTCGCGGTAGCCCCACTCCCATTCCTTGTTTTCGTAAACCTTGTCCGTCGTCACATTGAGAAAGGATCTGACCGTATCGCTTTCCCGCACACATTCGAGGACGTGTGCCGTTCCCATGACGTTCACGGCATACGTCTCGACGGGCGTGCGGTAGCTCTCGCGCACGAGCGGCTGCGCCGCAAGATGCACGACGACCTCGGGACTAGCCTCGCGAAAGGCCGCGCGAAGAGATGCGAGGTCGCGCACATCGCCCTCGATCGAGCGCATAGAATCCGCCAGCTTCAGCTTCTCAAAGAGCCGTGCGCCGTCCACCGTCGGCGAAGCGAGCGAAAATCCTGTAAGATGCGCTCCTGCGCCGAGCAGCAGTTTCGAGAGCCATATCCCCTTGAAGCCCGTATGCCCCGTCAAAAGCACGCGTTTGCCGCGATAAAAGGCAAGGTCATCCTGCCGCGTCATTTTCTTCATCTGCGCTCCCCCTCTCAGCCACGCTGCAATTCTTTTCCGTATTCGGCAAGAAAGACCTGCCGCGCCGTCTCCCATGCGTCATCAAGGCGCTTGCGCCCCGTCTCATGGATGCACGGCGGTTTTTCAAAATGCGGAATCATGAGGCGCATGCCGCGCCGCCGATACTCCATGGAAGCCGAAATGTCATAAAAGTGCCAGCCCGTGAAAATATCTTCGCGCCACGGCACATCCGTCCGCGTCGCCAGAACCATGCCGTCGAGTGCCTCCACTTCGATGCCCGCAGCTGGTACAGGACGCTGCTCCAACAGATTCATCGCCTCAGGATCGCGGATCTGCCAAACCGAGCCATAGCACTCTTTCGAGTTCCACCATACGCCATCGGGTGACATGTGGCGGCAGCCTGTGAGACCAATAAGCCCCACCTCTGGTTTCTCACGAAAGATTTCCAATAGCCGGAAGATGATTCTTTTTTCCGTCAGCAAGATGTCCTGATGCATGTACACCTTATACTGTGCCGACGATGCCCGCCGCGCCGCCTCGTAGCCCGCCGCCATCGACGGTGCACCGCGCACGGGAACAAGCTCCGCCGAAACGCCCTGCGGCAGATCGAGATGCCTGAGGTAGCGCACGCACTCGGCGTACATCTCCTCATCGTTCACGCATGAGATGAAGGCGATCTTCTTCGCATCTTCGCTCATCGAAGCAGCCCCTCCTTTCGCAGGATGTCGCACATGGAGTCGGCATCTCCCGCCGTATTCAAGACAAACTCTTCGAGGTAGCCGCCGTCGATTCTGCTTTCAGCGAGCAAGCGCCGCAGAGCTTCGACGGTTTCCGCCGCTTCAATGCCGTTTTCCAATCTATGCAGCAGACGCGCCAAGAGACAGCGCTCCGCATCGGTGTACCGCTTCTTGAGGCGTGCCGTGCGTGCATCGAGTACGGAAAGCCGCACGACCCACCACGATGTCTCCATCTCCTGATGTCCGTTCTGCACGCCGCAAGCCTGCATCACCTCCAGCATCTCCGCCGTCCCCTTTTCTATGACCTGACGCACGGCGAAATCCTCGTAGTGCGCAAGCTTAGCAAGGCGCACTAATTCGGGAAAGGAGAAGAGCCGTCCCTGCCCATCGAGCAGAGGATTCGCCCCATAGCGCAAATCGCCCGCAAGCCACGCGCGAAAGACACTCCAATGCCAAGGATTTCGGAATGGTACGACGACCGCGCCTTTCTGCGGCACGAGAAAATCCTGCAGAGACTCCAACAGGCTTTCGGGCGCAGACAGTTCCTCGACTCCCGGTGCAAGCACAATCCATGAAAAGCGACCGTGCCACGCGGCGGGCAGAGCTTCTTCCCACGCTGCCGCTGCAAAAGCGCAGTTTGCAAAGTCTTGCTGAAAGCGCCTCTGCCACGCCGCGCTCATGCCGATAAGCAGTGCGTCTGCCGCCGTCCTCTCGGAGAAGAATGCTGCCATTTCCGCATAAAGCCTTTCATCGAAGGGCATTTCTATCATGCCGCGCCACCTTCCCCTCGCCGCTATTTTTTTTTGCGTCTTTTTTACGAGGACGCTACTCGGGTTCATTTCCATCATGCCGCGCCGTCTTCCTCTCGCCGCCCCTCCGTTACGCTTCTTCCGCGACGAAGACCGGCTCTCTTTTTCCCTCTTTCACCTGCTGCAGCAACAGACGATACGCTTCCAGCACTGTCTGCGGCTCGATCAAGGCGATGCAGTGCGCTTCCCCTGTGTGCTTGCAGCCGTAGGCGTCGCGCGGCTCCTCGGCGCAATCCGCCAGAGCCCTTGCGGGCTGCACGATGACGGAAGCCGTGCGGTAGGGATAATGGTGCATGGGAATCGCCTTTTCATCGAGCGGCAGATCGGCGCCGTAGCAACAGATCTCCAGCACGGGCAGACCAATGACCGCCGCTATATGCAGGAGGCTCGTATCGTTGCCGATGTACGCCGAACAGAGCGTGACGGCAGAAGCCGTCTCGCGAAAGTCGAGCGCGCCCGCGAGGGAAAGCGCCCGCTCCTCGCCGAGCGCACGGGCTACTTCCGCCGCTTCCGTCGCATCGTCCCTGCCGCCCAGGAGCAGGAAGAACGCCTCGCTCTCCTCTGTCAAAAGCAGGCGCAAGAATGCAGCGTAAGCGGCGGACGGCCAATGCTTGCGCCGCGTGCTGCCGCCCAGACCGATGGCGAAGAGCTTTCGCCCTGCCGAAGGTGCTCCGAGATATGAGAGCTTTTCGCGCACGCCCGCGATGTCCGTCTTCGTCAGCCAAAGCTCCAGCGAGCGATCGGCCACGGGAGCGGCAAGCATCTGATCGAGCACATCGAAGCACAGGTCAGCCATGTGCAAAAGACGCGCAGGCTCTCTCAACGGACGCGTCAAAAGCGCGGCACAGTCCTCGCGCGAAAGTCCTCCCTCCGCGAAGTCCCCTGCATGACCGATGCGCTCCTTCGCGCCTGCCATGTAGGCGAGAAGGTAGGCGCTCGCATAGTGCCCGAATACGAAGGCGAGATCGAAGCGCTGCCCCAAAAGATGCTCCGCCGCATACCCGGCATGCGCTGCAAAAAGCTCTGACACATGTCGTAGCACGGGAAGCTGCTCATTGCCGAGCAGGAAGTCGATGTACGGACATTGCTCGGCAAGCTTGAATCCCGGCGGAAAGATCATGAGCGTAATCGCCGCCGCAGGATAGAGGCGGCGAAGCTCGCGCAGAGCGCCCGAAAAGCACAGGAAGTCGCCGACGCCCGCATCCATGATGACGAGCATCTGCATCTTCTCGCCTGCGGTGCGCGGTGTGCGGTACCCTTCCGCCGCAAAGACAGGCTCCATGACGCGCATGAAATCCCGCGCGGGAAAAGGCTCATCGGGCGAAAGACGCTCGCCAAAGACCTCGAATGCCTCAAGTATCGTTTTCATAAAGCCTCCTGCGCTTGCAAGATACAAAGCCGCGTGACGAATCCGCTTCCCTGCCGCGCCGCAATTTTCTCTATCCGTTGAGGACGCTGTGCAGGACCTCCGCCATATAGTCAATCTGCTCTGCCGCCATGCCCGGGTAGACGCCGAGCCAGAAGGTATCGCGCATGATGCGGTCGGTCGCCGAAAGCTCGCCGACGACGCGGTAGCCACTTTTCGCTTCACGTAGGCGGTCAAAGCACGGATGCTTGACGAGGTTGCCCGCGAAGAGCATGCGCGTCTGTATGCCGTGCGCTTCGAGGGCACGGACGATCGGCTCTCTTTCGACGCCCTCGCGGCAGGTCAGGAGGAAGCCGAACCAGCTAGGCTCACTGTGCGGACACGGCTCGGGCAAGATGAGCTTTTCTTCGATGCCTTGAAGCGCCGCCTTGAGGCGTGCAAAGTTTTGCCTGCGCTTTTCGACGAAGGAGGGCAGCTTCTTGAGCTGCGCGCAGCCGACCGCCGCCTGCATATCCGTGACCTTGAGATTGTAGCCGAAGTGCGAATAGACATACTTGTGATCATAGCCCTTCGGCAGTTTGCCGTACTGCCCGTCGAAGCGGTGGCCGCAGAAGCCGTCCTCGCCCGGCGGGCAGATGCAGTCGCGCCCCCAGTCGCGCAAAGAACGCAGGATGCGGAAGAGCAGCGCGTCCTTCGTATAGACGGCACCGCCCTCGCCCATCGTCATGTGGTGCGGCGGGTAGAAGCTCGACGTGCCGATGTCGCCGACCGTGCCCGTATAGCACTGCTTGCCGTCAATCTCATAGCGCGAACCGAGCGCGTCGCAATTGTCCTCGACGAGCCAAAGCTCGTGCTTTTCGCAAAATGCCTTGACCGCCCGAAGGTCGAACGGGTTGCCGAGCGTGTGCGCGAGCATGACGGCACGCGTCTTGGGCGACAGCGCCTCTTCAAGCCGCGTGACGTCGATGTTGTACTGCGGGATCGTCACGTCGACGAAGACGGGCACGGCGCCGTACTGGATGATCGGCGCGACCGTCGTCGGGAAGCCCGCCGCGACCGTGATGACCTCATCGCCCGGACGCACGGCGCGCTCGCCGAGGAGCGGTGAAGTCAGCGCCATGAACGCCAGCAAGTTCGCCGCAGAACCCGAATTGACGGCAAGCGCGTGACGCGTGCCGAGAAATGCGGCCAGCCCCTTTTCAAACTGTACGGCATAGCGTCCCGCCGTCAGCCAGAATTCCAAAGAGCTGTCGACGAGGGCTTCCATCTCCTCGTGATCGTAGACGCGCCCCGCGTAGGGAATGCGTGCGCCCTTCGTCCATGGCTCAGGCTTGTGGTATTCGTCGGCGTACTCGCGCACGAGCGCGAGGATCTTGTCATGAAGTTCCTGACGCTTCTCTTCTCTTTCTTTCATAACGTCATCTCCCTCTCGCACGCAAAAACATCTCGATGAGTTCCGCCTGCTCGAACATCTTCTTGCGTCTCATGCCGCTCTCCTGCGCCGCACGCTCGCGCAGGAGCTTCACCCAAGCGCGCGCGCATGCAGCGTGGATGGCAGGATCATTGCTCGACTGCCCCTCATGCTTGCGGAAGTAGCTGAGCGTATCGACGATGTAGAGAAGATCGCCCTTCTCCAGCAGGCGAATCCAGCACTCGACATCGACCAGCGCACTTCGAGGCTCCTCCGTCAGAACCTCGCGCACCGTTTCCTTCGCCGAGCGCGGCAACAGAACAGTCGTATACTCTCCGATGAAGTTCGCCTGCTTTTCGAGAAGCCCGCAGATCGCCAAATCGCCCGGGATGCGTGCGGTTTCCTCGACGGGCAAGGGGTCGATCGCCGGATCGGGGACGATGTTTCCCGCCTCGTCAATGGCGCAGCGATGCGAGGTCACGAAGGCAATGCCGTCCTCCATGCTCAAAGCGTCCGCCATGCGCTCGATCTTCTCGGGCGCATAGAGGTCGTCATCGAAAAGATAGGCGAAATACTCACCGCGCATTCGTTCGAGCGGCCTCACCCAATTCTGCATGGCGGGGAGTCCTGCATCATGCGTATAGTGTATGCGCTCATCGTCGGCATAGGCCTTCATCAGCTCTTCCGTCCGCGCATCCTCGCTGTTGTCGCTGACGATGACCTCGATATTGCGATACGTCTGCGCGAGCGCACTTTCGAGCGCCTGCTTGAAAAGTTCCGGTCTCTCGTGCGTCGGGATGATGATGCTCACCAAAGGCAGAGCCTCCGTCGCGTACTCCGCAAGGAACGCCTGCCTTCCTTTCTCGTCTGCGGGGAAGCTCTCACCCAAGAACTCCACGAGCGGCTCTTCCTGTCCCACGACGGCAGAGCGCAGCCCTTGACGACGAAACTCCAAGCACTGCGCCGCATCAAAGAACGCCGCGCCATGAAAGAGATCCTCGCGCCACGGCAGATCGACCTGCGTCGCCATGAGGAAGCCGTCGACGGCGAGCACATTCTCCATCTCGCCGAGCACCCGCCCCCAGGACACCGTGCGCGCACCCTCGGCAAGCCGGAGGGCGCCGATGCGCCGCGTCGAATGAAAGGCGATGCCGTCGGGCGGCAGGCGCTTCGTGCCTGAAACACCGAGTATGCCGAGATCGACGTGCTTTTCAAAGAGGCGGACGAGGCGCACCAAGAGATGCGAGTCCAGGATGCGCACGCGCTCATCGAGATAGACCTTGTACTTCGCGGCGCTCGCTTCCATCGCCTGTCCGTATGCCGCCGCCATGCCGGCCTTGCCCTCGACTTCGACGAGTTCCATCATGAAGCCCGCCGGCTGCTCCAGAAGTCGAATCGACATCAGGAGATCTTGGGGAAGTTCCTCTCCCTGACGTGCGACGATGACGGCAATCTTCTTCGCGTCCTGCACAATTTCCTGTCGAGGCTGCATTTCCTGCTCCTCCATCTCCTCTTCCCTCTTTTCCTTATTCATCCATGCACGCTCCATCCTTTCATCCGTTCATCGCCCACAGCTTACTTTCGTACGTTAGCCGCCCGCGTCTCCGTCTATGCAAAACAACTAGACATCGTCGATCAGGCGGATGATGTCCTTGAAAGGCATGAGATCCGCATCCGCCTCAAGAGCACGATGGTGCTTCAAGATGGACATTGCTGTGCGCTCCATCGCGGGAAAGGCGCTGCGCGTCAGTTGGTTCGCATAGATGACGATGTTCACGCCGTGCACGGCGAGTTCCGCTTCCGTCACCGCGCTGTAGGATGTCGGAACAGCGACGAGCGGCACAGTCGGATGCGTCTTGCGGAAAGCGTCAGCAAAGGCGAATACCTCGTCCGGCTCCTTCTTGCGCGAGTGGATCATGATACCGTCCGCACCCGCCGCCACATAGGCGGAAGCGCGTTCCAAGGCGTCTGCCAGTCCCTTTTCAAGAATCAGGCTCTCGATGCGTGCGATGATCATGAAATCATCCGTTCGCTGCGCCTCCTTGCCCGCCCGAATCTTCGCCGCGAAGTGCTCGATCGTATCCTGCTGCTGCTCGACCTCCGTGCCGAAGAGCGAGTTCTTCTTGAGGCCGATCTTATCTTCCAGTATGACAGCGGAAACGCCCATGCGTTCCAACGTGTGTACATGGTAGACGAAATGCTCTGTGAGTCCGCCCGTATCGGCGTCGAGGATGATGGGTTTCGTCGTGACGTCCATGACATCATCGATCGTGCGGATGCGCGACGACATGTCGACAAGCTCGATGTCGGGCTTGCCCTTCGCCGTCGAGTCGCAGAGGCTCGAAATCCAAAGCGCATCGAACTGATCAAGACCGCCCTCATGTTCGACGACGGTCTTTTCTGCGAGAAGTCCCGTAAGCCCGTCGTGCACCTCGATCGTCTTGACAATCGGTACGATCTCCAAGAGACGGCGCAGACGCCGCCGCCGAAACTCCGGCATGACGAGCCGCTCTTTCACGCGCTCGTCAATCTTCTTGACATCCGGATTCCATGTGTATGGCACCTCAATGAGTTTACCGCCCGTCTTCTTGAGATTTGCCAGCACGTTCTCGCGAATTGCAGACATCGGACCGCCGCGCCAGTTGTCTCCGTGCACGACGAAATCAGGTCTCAGAGATGCAATGACTGCATCGTACATGATGGCGTCCTGCACGATGACGCGCTCGACCTCCGGCTCGGCCTCCAAAAGTGCAATGCGCTCTTCAAGCGATATGGAGGGAAAGCGATTGTAACGCACCATCTCGCGGTCAGAAAGGACGCCCGCAATGACCGTGCCGTGCTTCTTGGCTTCACGCAGGATGTTTCGATGCCCTTCGTGAATCACATCCGTGCAGAAGCAGGCGTAAGCAATATTTCCCATAGATTCCTCCTCATGCGTGCCATGATTCCTTCACTTTTTCCATGAAGTGCTCTGGCCATTCATGCCCCTCTGTATTAAATGAGCGTGTATGGTCATCGAGCAGAGAAAGAAAATAACGGTAAAGCTCCTCATCTTCCACCTGCTCATGACCCTCGCGCGTATAAATCTCGATGGCTGCTCCCGCAAGATTGACGGTGCCTTCCGGCGTCACGGGAAAAACGCTTTCCATGCGGCATTCATGCAGTTTAGTGCGTATGCTTACGCGATACGGCTGCCCGGGAAACTGCGTGCTGGAAACCACATATTCACGCTCCTTACCGCCCAAGACTTTCGGCAGATTGCCGTCGATGGACGCGCTGGGCGAGAATCCCAGGCTGTGCGCCACAATCGGATAAAAATCGAGTCCGCTCACGAGTTCCGCACAACGCCCGATCTTTGGAATTCCCGCGCCGCGCAGCATCAATGCAGCGCAGGCCTGGTTTTCGCTCGTCGGATAAGGCTCCTTCTCGTAAACGGGAACCCCGTGATCGGAATAGAGATGAACCACATACTCCTCCGGCGCAAAGCGGCTCTCCAGATACGAAAAAAACTCCCCTAGGATCCGATCCACCCGACGTATCCCCTCTCGATTGGCATGGGAATAAATGGCGCGTTCCGAGAGAAATACACTCGTTTTTTCGCCTTCCGCCCCCAGTAAGCGCTCTTCCAGCGGCAGATGCGTCTGCGTCGCAAGAGGCAGGGCATCCATCAATATGGAGCGCGTATGCGTATCGGAAAAATGCAGGAATACATACTGATCGCATTCATCAAATGCTTCGATCTGGCGGATCGCCCTTTCCACAGCCTCGGCAGACGACAGGTGATTCGGGTTGACGATGAGCCGATGGAAGCCGCGCGTGACACCGTTGTAAACGCCCTCCGAGGCTCCCATGACGTTGACGCAGTAGTACCCGAGCTCCGCCGCGCCTTCCGAGAGCGTCTTGATTCCACTATCGATCTCCCCGCCGAAACAGTTATCAAACACCTGCAAGCGGTGCATGTAAAGGCCCGTTTCCATTGCAGCCAACGATGGGTATGTATATTCTGCAGCAGCATAGTGATTGTCGAATATGATTCCCGAGGAGAAAAATTGCATGAGATTGGGCACCGCCCTGTAGCCTTCCCTTTTGATCTCACCCCAACTAAGGGCGTCGACAAGGATATTGAGCACTAGGCGATGACGACGTGGGCTATGCCCTAAGCGAATCGGCTGCCCCAGAATCCACGGCTCCTTGGAAGAGATTTTTATCTCCTTATCCACGCGAAAGAACGAAAACGACTTGTACGCCAGAGGCACGCTTCCCGCTTGCATAGCTCCTGCAAACTCTGCCTCCTGCCCTGCGGACAGGCCGGCTACAGGCAAGAGCCATGTGTCTTTTCCCGCCGAAAAAGTGATTTCCTGTACCTTTTTCGCCCGCATGAGATCAAAAACAAACTCTGCCCCCTGGTTCGCGGCAAACTCCGGATCGTCCTTCATCCTTTCGAGAAGCCAACCCTTTTCGTTCAGCGGTTCCTCGGAAATATAGGCGCCCGCCCAATACGGCCATTCCTCCGAATAGAAAAGCGTGGGCAGGAATTCCCCCGCAAAGGATCCCGCACGATAGGAAAGGACGCCATCCGCCCAAACAGCTCGCGCCGTAAGCAGTGGCGCGTAAAGCGGCGCGCTCATAGCGCGCGAAAGCACGCTCAGAAACTGCTCCAATTCATCGTGCGACAGTGAAAGATGCATCGGGCGCTGGTAGAAGCAGCGAGCCATACCGCTGTAAACAACGGCCTCACGCACATCACCCCGCCGCGAGCAGCACGCGATAAGGATCTCCCATACAGGAAGGGACATGCGCCTCTTTTTTTCTGCTTCCCTCACCTGTTCCATGGCGATATCAAAATATCCCTCGCTCATGGCACAAAAAGCAAGAAACAGCGACGTTTTCTCCGATAGCGGATACATCTGACGATACTGCTCAACAAGATCAAAAAAGGCCTCATCGTACATGCCGTCGCGACTCTTCTGCAGCAGAGCCTGAAAAACTTCCGCTCCCCTTGCGTTTCCCGGCGGAAATGCGCGCGTAGCCATCACTTCTCCTCCATTTCCCCGTACTTCCGCCTCAACGTCTCCAACTCCTCAACCGTATCGATTTCCTGCACATCCTTCTCGCTGCAGGCACGCACACGGACGCAGAAATCCTCGATGTCGGCCGAAAGAGCCGCCTCGTCCCAATAGCGTTCAGACCCGCCAGGCGTCTCATAGAGCCTTTGCAAAGACTCGGAGAGTTTCCTGCCATCCTTCGGCGTCCAATAGGATATGCCGACCATCTTCCAGCACTCCTTGCCGCCAACCGCCATGCGACGGATGACGCCCTCCTCATCGGGGAAGAAGCACCAGTCATCCGTCTCTTCGACGGGAATCGCCAGATAGTTCGTCCCTGGCTGCTCACGGCAAAGGAGCGCGGGATTTTGCAGAAAGAGATCGCCCTCGACGATCATCGCGTTCTCGACAAGATCTCCCACGGCGAGCAACGATGCGATGTTGTTCGCCTCGTGCCAGTGCAGGTTATCGATGAAGCGGATCATTGGGTACTCCTCCTTGAGAGCCTCAAACTTCTCGCTCAAGTAGCCGCGCACGATGCAGATCTCAGGGTAATCCGCCGCCACAAGCGCCGAGAGCAGAGTGTCGATGATGCGGCGCTCGCCGACGCGCACCAAGGGCTTCGGCGTCTCATCGGTCAAGGGACGCATCCTCTCGCCGCGCCCCGCCGCAAGGACGATGGCGCGCTCAGCGATGTACGGCGCTTTTTGCATAATCTCGGTCATCCTCCTTTGCCTTCGGGAACAGCGCCTCATTCGGGAAGAGCCGCAAAAAGTTCCTCAAACACGCGGCGCGCACACGCAAAGTCTGCTCTGCTACAAAGAGCTTCGCGCGCAAAGATATTCTGCGCTTGCTGCGCCAGAGTCTCCCTAGCGCTCTTTCGTGCCGTCATGTCAACCTCGCCGTCGCACGAAAGGAGCAATGCCGCCCATTCCGCCGGATGCCATAAAATCTCGCCTGCGTCCTGCGTTCCGCGGGCGAGCAAAGGAATCTCGAAGACGCCGGCACGGAAATCCGCCCGCGTTTGGAAGAGCAGGACAAACGCTGCCAGAGGGAAGAAGCGTCCCTGGAAGAACGCCGGTTCCAACCACGCGCACTCGTCCAGCACGCTGCGGCGCAGCAGTGTACCCGACAGCCCCCCTGCGGGCGAACGTCCTTCCGAGAGCACGAAACTGCGATGCCATGCGCCAGAGGCGACGATGCAGTGCGACTGCCTCATACGGAAGGCGAAGCGCTCCAACGCATCATTCTCTTCATTCGCCGCTTCTTCTGGATCGGCAATTACGAAATCAAGTTCATCGTCAAGTTCCAAAGTCGTCACCATCCGCACGACCTTCTCAGCAAGAAGCCGGTCGCCGGGGACGATCCATTGAACGTATGCTCCGCGCACTGTGCCGGAAAGCCGTGCGCCCCATCCCGAAGAGACGGCGGGAACAATTCCATGCGGCGCTCCCAAAGCCTCCAGAGATTCCTGCAGGCGCGCTTCATCGCCTACGAAATCAAGCGCAACGACTTCGATATGCGGATACGTCTGTGCTGCAGCGCTTTCCAAAGAACGCTGCCATAAGGAAAAGTTCCCAAGATACGGCACGACAATGCTCACGAGCCTCTGGCGCGCAAGCACACGCTCCTCGGCAAAATCCTGCGCGAGCTGCTCAGATAGACGCATCAGGCTCTGCAGCGGAGAGAATGCCGCACCTTTTGTATAGCGCAGTTCAATCTCTCCCTGCGGCAAGACCAATCCCTGTACCGCCTCGCTTTCCTCTGGCGAAAGCGCGACGGGCGGCACTCTGCCCTCGAATACCGTGTCGAAGTGCTCCTTCCAATAATAGCAGCGCGCCGTGTGCACGGAATACTTCGCCGCATTGCCAATCCAACCGTTCAGGACCTTGACCGCCGTATGCAGAGTGCCGCGCCATTGAAAATGCGCGAAGTGCAGGAAACTGATGGGGAGCGCAGGCGCCGGCACGCGCTCCTCTCCTTCCATGCGGTAGAGATAGTGCGTGCCCTGCGCCAACAACGGATACGAACGTGCAGCCTCGCGCCCAATGATCGCCTTCTGCACCGGCTCATGCCGCTTCTTTCGCCGCAGCGGGCGCGAAAGCAGGAACCTTCCTGTATCTTCTTCCGGTTTTTCCAACTCGTACATCCAATGCCATGCGCAGAATGTCACATCGGTGCGCAAATGCGAAAGGACAGCACGGCAAGGTTTCGCCGCGTCCTGTGTTACGAGAAACTCATCGGCATCAACAGGAACAACGATGTCGGCATCATACTCGTCAAACGCCCTGTGCATCAGAGCCGTCATAATCTCGTCATGGCGAAGCTCCGCCGCCTCGTAGCGCTCAATGCAAAGGGGCAGTCCTTCCTCTTGAAGTGCGTGCAGGACATCTCCCGTGCCGTCCGCCGCCGCATGGTCGACCACGAGCATCTCATCCACGTACGTCAGCGTGTGACGCACGAAGCTTTCGATGATGTCAGCACAGTCCGCGACCAGGGATATAGCGATAATCTTGTTCATTCCCTCGCATCTCCTCCTACGGTGCTTTCCCTATTGCAGCCATGCCAGCCACGCTTCTTCATAGAGCGCCTCAACCTCGCGCGCATAGCCAGCGCCATCCATCAAAGGCGACTCTTCCATACGCACACGCAAAGTCTCGTGCAGCGCAGTCAGAAGTTCCGTATCACGAGCGAGCGACACGGCCTTCGCCGCATACTCCTCAGGCGTCGCTGCCGCAAGCTCCGAAAGCCCTGCAGCCGACAAAAGACTCAGGCCAAAGCGCGAGCCGAAGCGCCTGCCATAGCGCGTGACGACAGGCACGCCCATGTAAAGCGCGTCGCATGTCGTGCCTCCGCCCGGATAAGGGTAAGTATCGAGCGCGATATCGATGTCGAGATACTGCGCGAGGTAATCGCTCGACGCACGCCGAAATTCGACCACTCCCTCGGCGAAGCCCGCACGCTTCGCCATGCGGCGCATGCGGCGCTCCTGCACCTCGCTCGCCGCCGTATTCTTGAGCACGAGGCGTGCGCCCGGCACACGCTCTACAATCTCACGCCAAAGAAGGAGCTGCTCGTGCGTGATCTTGTAAAAGTTGTTGAAGCTGCCGAAGACGGGCGCCTCGTGTCGCTCGCGCCGCTTCGTCACATACTGCACCGAGGACGGCGGCATGTAACAGAGCATGGAGTGATCGTGCAGGCACAGCGTTTTTTCGAGGAAAAGCTCTTCGTTGTCTGCCGTAGCCGAAAGGCGGTCAGCAAGCACATAGTCGATCGCAGGCAGCCCCGTCGTATCGAACCAGCCGATCGCCGTCACCTGCACGGGGGCGGGGCGATGGGCGAGAGCGGCGAGAGTTTTTCCGCCTGCTGCATGCCCCGAAAGATCGACGAGGATGTCGATCTCGTCTGCGTAGATACACGCTGCCTGCTCCGCCGCAGGCAAGGACGACACATCTCGCCAAGCATCCGCGAGAGAACGCATCTGCTCCGTCACGCTGTCGCCTGCGCCGCGCGTGTCATAGCAGTAGACCTCAAAGCGCTCTTTCGTCCGATGAACAAGAAGCGGCATGATGAAGAAAGCATTGATCTGCATGGCGAAATCCGGCGAAATATATCCGATGCGCAATCTCTCATGGCAGTGAAGCAGCGCATCGTGCGCATATTGCCTCACGCCCTCAAAAAGCGCCGCAAAGCCGCAGTGTTCACGAAAAAGCCGGGCATCTTCCACGCCCGGCAAGTAGTGAAGCGCAAAGAGACAGTTGCTGTACGCCATGCGATGTTCTTCCGGCAGAGCTCCGCCCGAAGAGCATGCTGCACGGTACGCCTCGACGACTCCGTGCGCATCGCCCAAGGCGGTGTAGGCAGATGCTTTCGCCGCCGCCAGTTCGAAGGCGGCACGCGGCGAAAGAGGCGCCCGCGCCAAGCGGCGCAGCGCCTCAAGCGCAGCTCCTCCCCTGTCTTCAGCAAGGAGGGCACGAACGCTTGTCATCGCCTCCGCAAAAGAGTGCGCCTCAGCCACGGACAGCGACCAGAAGGCCAAAGTCGGGCACTTTCATCCTAGTGACAAGTTCCAGCGCTGCATCGCGCTCTCCAAGGGCAGCGAGCGTATATCCCATGTTTTTGAGCGTCATCTCATCGTGCGCATCGAGGCCAAGCGCCTGCTTCAAGAGATGCTTCGCGGCCTTGAAAGAGCCTGCGAGGAAGAACCCCCCTGCGAACGAATTCAAAAGGCGCACCTTCTC
The DNA here is from genome assembly GCF_000292955.1 of Selenomonas sp. CM52. Taxonomy (NCBI): domain Bacteria; kingdom Bacillati; phylum Bacillota; class Negativicutes; order Selenomonadales; family Selenomonadaceae; genus Selenomonas; species Selenomonas sp. CM52. The sequence goes on along the minus strand of NZ_ALNM01000029.1, from coordinate 43,464 downwards.
CGAAAGCGCGACATCCTTCCCAAGAATTTCCTGCGTCAAGCGCATAGACTCATTCTCATCATCCGCCGCACTCTGCTGCACAGACTGCTTCTGCTGCGCCAACGGCATTTCAATGCGCTGCACCTGCTGTGCCAACGGCTGAAATGCCGCCGTCTGCTTCTCCGATGCCGCATGATCGAGCTGTAGGAAATGCGCGATGGCGGGATAACCTGCACGGATCTCATCTTCCTTCGTCGCAGCATAGTAATCGAGCACCTCGGAAAGGTCTTCCTTATCTTCTGTCGAAAGGGATGCCGCATAATTCTTCAGCACAAATTCGAGGATGGCAAGGCCGTCCGACGTGCGCTCTTCCAGGAGGCAGATGCGAGCGAGCAGGATGCGCGCCCTGACGTGCTGCGGCACAAAGCTCAGCGTGTTGTCTACCCACTGTATTGCGCGTTCATAGTCACCGCTCATGAAGTAGCTGTATGCTGCATCATAAAAGGCGTCGGCATCCTTAATCCCCTTTTCAATCATCGCCGCGACCGTGCCAAGCGCCTCTGCGTACTCTTCATCTGCCATCTGCGCAGCAAGCTTGCGCTTCATCTCATCTGCCGAGATCACCGTTCCCTGCGAATTTCTCGTATTCCAATTTGACAAGATATATTCCTCCTAAATTTTCTTTACGTCCATTATATCATACGTCTCTATATCGAAAAAGCTCGATATAGGCTTAAGGAAGTACGGATAAACTTTCAGTCCATACATGAAAGAGCCAATCAGCCTGCGCCCTTCGGGCTTGACTTCTTGGACTTTCATAGTAACTCCAATATTTTCCTCAACGATTCTCCCCATAGAGCCATTCCTTCCAAATCTTCTCATACATCGCCTCGACCTCGCGCACATAGCGTCTGCCGTCCATCACAGGGGATCGCTGCATCATGGGGCGCAGGTTTCGGTGCAGCGCCGTCAAGAGTTCGCTGTCCGAGGCAAGCGCCGCAGCTTTCTCGATATATTCTTCCGGAGTATGCGCCGCCAGTTCGCCAAGGCCGACATTTTCCAGAAGCGACAATCCGAAGCGTGTGCCATGGCGCGTGCCCGCGAGCGTGATGACGGGCGTTCCCATGTAGAGTGCCTCGCACGTCGTGCCGCCGCCCGTATAGGGAAAGGTATCGAGCGCTATATCCATGTCCATATACTCGTGGATATAATCGAGCGTCATGGGGCGCACCTCGATCTGATCGGGACGATAGCCGAGAGCAAGCGCCCTTTTACGCAGGTTCTTAGGCTTCCACGCCTTGAGCACGAGCTTGGAATCTGGAACACGCATAAGGAGCGTGTACCAGAGGCGCAGCATATCGTCAGAAATTTTTGCGGAGTTGTTGAAGCAGCCGAACACCAGTCGTTCATGTGGCTGCCAGTCAATCGTACTTTTGAACACGGCTTCGAACGGCGTGTAGCAGAAGTGTGAATGTGGAAGACGCAGAAGTTTTTCGGAGAAATACGCATCGCCCTTGCCCTCTGGATCTAGAAAAATATCCGACAGATAGTAATCGACCGCCTTGAGCCCCGACGTGCTCATGTAGCCGATTCCCGTGAGCTGTACGGGCGCCGCCTTGTAGCCGAGCGTCGCCAAACCATGTCCTCCGTCCGTATGACCACTGAGATCGAAGAGAATGTCGATCTCATCTGCAGCAATCGCCCGTGCACGATCCTTCGCCTCAGACAGGACGATGCTGCGCCAAATGTTACCAAAGGATCTCATCTGCTTGGCCGCCGCATCGGCATCGTTGCCAAGATCGTAGCAATAGACCTCGAAACGACTGTGATCAGCGATGGCGAGCAGTTGCATCATGAAGCAGCTCATGATGTGCGTCTTGAAGTTCGACGAGAGGTAGCCTACACGGATCTTCTTGTGGCGGCGGTGAAGCTCTCGCTCGTGATGCAGTTCCTCCTCCGAACGGAAAAATTGATTATAGGTGAAATGGCGTATGGCAAGCTCCTCGTCACCGATCTGCGGCAGATAGTGACAAACCATGAGGTAGTCACTGTAGAGCTTTCTCTGATGTGCAAGGTACGGCGCAAGGGCGACCGCCTCTTGATAAGCAGCAGCCGCCTTCTCGATGCGGCCAACGAAATGCAGGAAGTAGCCGAGCCTGCCGCAGAGGAAACTCTTTTCGCCGCGTTCAAGCTCTGACGCATGCCTTCTAATCAGGTATTCTACGCGCTCGATTCCCGCCTCCCATCTCCCCTTGTCCTGCAAAATAGCAAGCTCCCCAGCGATTTTTGAAAAATCTTTCATCCTTCGTCCGACTCCTCCTTCTTTCGTTCAACTGCCGTGCAATAGAAACGTTCCAGCTCCTCCATATAGTGCGCAGCCTGCATGACGGGCGAAGCAGCAAGATGCGCCCGAAGCGTCCGGTGCAGCTGATCGAGCAGATCTGCATCATGAGCGAGCGCCACGGCTTTCTCAATGTACGACCTCGCGTCAGCAGCGGCAAGGTCCGAAACGCCCACGTTCTTCAGCAGCGACAATCCGAAGCGCGAACCGCGCCGCCTGCCATAGCGCGTGACGACGGGCACACCCATGTAGAGTGCGTCACACGTCGTGCCGCCGCCCGGGTACGGGAATGTATCTAGCGCAATGTCGACCGCCAAATATCGCTCCATGTAGTCGCTCGTCGCAGGCTCCAGATCGACGCGCTCGATGTCGATCTTTGCCTCTGCCATGCGGCGCAGTACCTCTTCTCGCATCTCTGGCGCAAAAAGCTCCTGGCACTTGATGAGCAAACGACTCTTCGGCACGCGCTCCAAGATCTCGCGCCAGCAAAAGAGCATTTCTTCCGTGACCTTGTACCAGTGGTTGAAAACACCGAAAACGATATATCCTTTCACTCTGCATGGTGCACTCGAAGGATTCGGCACATCACTCTTCGCCGTGTAGAGGAACTGGCTCGTCAGGCATACAGGCTCTTCCGTGAAGAACGCGTCGTGCCTTCCCGGCGGGTCGACGATATCGTCCGTGAGGAAGTAATCGACCGAGGAAAGCCCCGTCGTATTGACATAGCCAAGACCCGAAACCTGCACGGGAGCGGGACGATAGCAGAATATGGGGAGTGCGCCGCCCGCGCTGTGCCCTGCGAGGTCAACGAGGACATCGATCTCATCGGCACGAATCCTTTCGGCAATCTCCGCATAGGAAAATCCCGCCATCTCGCGCCAAGCCGTCGCGTGCTCCTTTAGGGCAGCGGTGAAGCCGTCCTCCTCCTCTGCGAGCGAATACGCGTAGACCTCAAAATGCGTGCGGTCAAAGCGTACGAAAAGGCCGTAGATGAAGGATAACATGACGTGTCGGCGAAAATCGGGCGACATGTAACCGATGCGAATCTTGCTGCGTATCTGCAAAATACGCGCGGCAAGCGGCTCGATCCCTTCGAGAATCCTCTCATAATCTCGATGCGCAGCAAAAAGCGCCTCCCGCCCAATCGCTGTATTGTGCAAAGCGAGCAGATGCGAGCTGTAGGCTGCCGTGCGTGTGCGAAGCTTCTCTGCTAAGTCAGAAGCCTCCCGATAGGCTGCAGCAGCCTCGTCGGCATGGCCGAGCATGTATGCGGCATGACCATGTGCAAGCGCAAGACGATAGCGGAAGGGGCGCGTCTCGTGCGTCTTTTCCGTCAGCGCAGCCGCCTCTTTCAAACTCGCGAGCGCCGCCTTATGATCGCCCGACAGCTTCTGCGCTTCGGCGAGAAGCTGCAGGATTTCCGGCTTATTCTCCTGCGTCTTCTCAAGCGCCATTTCAAGATAAAGACGTGCCCGTGACACCTGCTGCAGCTGCAGGGCGGCAAAGCCCATGCTCATCAAGAGTCTCTCCGAGGCAGCATGGAGAGCCCTAAGACGTGCGGCGACAGAGAGGAACCGCCGCCAATCACGTGCGTTGAAGGCCGCATCCGTCTCTTTTTCCATCTTGAGCACAAGCGCCTTGCGTACCTCTCCCTCATCTTCTCCGAGTCGATGTGCCCAGATCTTTTCATACGCCGCTTCGAGATGGAGCATGTAGCGCGCGGCGTCCATGAGGGGAGACGCCTCCATGCGCGTGCGCAAGGTACGCCGCAGGACAGCGAGCGTCTGCACATCAGCGGCAAGCGCACACGCCTTCTCCACATATTCGTCCGCCGTATGCGCACAGCAAGCGTCGACAAGACCGAGATTTGCCAAAATGCTCACGCCGAAGCGTGCGCCATGGCGCACGCCTGCCAATGTGACGACGGGCACGCCCATGTAGAGTGCGTCGCACGTCGTACCACCGCCCGGGTATGGGAATGTATCAAGCGCGATATCGACCTCGCCGTATGCCGCGAGGTACTCTGCCGTATGGCCTTCGGTTTTGACGCGCACGAGATCGATCCCCGCCGCCTCGATGCGGCGGAGCGCCTCCTGCCTGCCGTCCACCGCATCGAACGCTGCCGTCTTGAGGAAGAGGCGCGAGCGCGGCACGGTGCGGAGAATCTTCGCCCAGAGATGCAGCACCCGATCCGTGACCTTCGCGAAGTTGTTGAAGCTGCCGAACGTAATATAGCCCTTCTCCCGCGCGGGCAAAGGCGCGATGCGCGATTTTTCCCCCGCGCGGCTCGCACGGTAGCAGAGGTGACTCTCGGGCAAGCGCAGGAGCTTCTCCGTAAAGCAGTCGTCGTTTTCCCCCATAGGGTCGGTATACGCGTCCGTCAAGAAATAATCGACCGCTGAAAGCCCCGTCGTATCGAAGTAGCCAATACCCGAGATCTGCACGGGTGCAGGACGCAGCGCGAGCACGGGAAGCGCGTTGTTCGCACTGTGCCCCGAGAGGTCGAAGAGGATGTCGATCTCATCGGCGCGAATCTTCTCGGCAATCTCCGCGGGAGTCTCGCCGTCCACATAGCGCCAAACTGACGCATGAGAAGAAAGCTCCGCCGCCATCGCATTCTCTCCCGCAAGCGAGTAGCCGAAGACCTCGAAGCGGGTCTTGTCGAAGTGCGTGAAAAAGGCGAAGCTGAAGAGTGCGACGATATGGAACGTGAAGTCGGGCGAAATGTAGCCGACGCGAATCTTCTCGCGCCTTTTCGGCGTTCCCTTCCATCGCGGCGCTTCTTTGAAAAGCTCCCCGTAGAGGCGTGCCGCATCGAGCAGGAAGCGCGGCTCGCGCTCGACATAGTGCAGGGCGAAGAGGTAGTTGCTCCATGACGCCGCCTTATCTTCGAGCGTATCGGCGACATCAAACGCCGCTTTCTCCGCGCACAGAGCTTCTTCAATCTCACCCATACTGCGGCAGATGCGCGCGACGAGGTTGTGCGCGAGCACCTGCTCCCCCCGTGAGAGTGTGCCGAGGGCGAGTGCGCGGCGTGCATCTTCGAGCGCATCGCGCCAACGGCCGAGCAGGAATACGGCGCGCGCGCGCAAGAGAAATCCAAAGCCATCCGCCTTGTCTGCAAGGTACAGTCCAGCCGCACGCGCGGCATTCTCCCCCTCTTCGGCATCGACGTAAAGCCCTGCCAGAAGCCGCCATACATCGCGCGATGCCCTGCCTGCAGCAAGGAGCGCGTCGGCAGCGGCAAGCGCCTGACGCAAGTCCCCTGCCGCAAAAAAGCGTTTGAGCACAATGGCGAGCCTCGCAGCTTCTTCGGGCGAAGGCAGCGTCTCAGTCGCATCGTGCGCGGCGAGTGCCGTTTCATAGCCGGCTTCGAGAGCGGCGACGTAAGAAGCGCCGTCCATCAAAGGCGAATTTTCCATCATGGAGCGCAGATTCCCGTGCAGGGCGGCAAGAAGCTCCGCATCCTTCGCCAGCGCCACAGCTGTCTCTACATAGCTTGCCGCATCCGCTGCCGCCAGATCCTCCAACCCGAGATTGGCGAGAATGCTGAAACCGAAGCGCGCACCGTGCGAATCTCCCTTGAGCGTGACGACGGGAACACCCATGTAGAGCGCATCGAACGTCGTACCGCCGCCCGGATAGGGGAATGGATCGAGCGCGATGTCGACATCATGATACTCGTGCAGGTATTCACGAGTATCGGGGCGCAGCTCGACGCGTGCAGGCTCGATGCCTGCCGCTTGCAGCCGCTCAAGTGCGGCGGCGCATCCCTCCTCGCTCGAAAAGGCGGCGGATTTCAAGAGCAGGCGCGAGTTCGGAACTGCTGCAAGGATCTGCGCCCACACCGCGAGCACTTCGTCTGAAGCCTTGGCGAAAGCATTGAAACTGCCGAAGGTCACGAATCCCTTCTCCATGCATGGCGCAGTACCCGCAGGCGGCGCATCCGCTGCGGGCGTATAGCAGAGATGTGTATGCTCGAGCACGAGCAGTTTCTCCGTAAAAAACGGCGCTTCCTTGATACCCGCCGGTGCGCCGTCGAGCCATACATCGCCGATCATATAGTCGACCGTGGGAAGCCCCGTCGTCGCGAAGTAGCCGATGCCTGACATCTGCACGGGCGCAGGGCGATGAGCGAGCACGGGAAGCGCCGTGCCGCGCGTATGACCGGCGAGATCCACGAGGACGTCTATGCCGTCCTCGTAGATACGCCGTGCCGCCTCCTGTGGCGAGAGCGGCGAGATATTGCGCCAAGCGTCGACGAGACGCATGATACGGCGACTCTCCTCGTCCTCCGGGCCGTTCTGGTAGCAATAGACCTCGAAGCGCTCGGCATCGTAATGCGTGAAGAGCGCCTCGGCAAAACGCAGCACGACATGATGGCGCAAGTCGGGCGAGATATAGCCGATGCGAATCTTGCGCCGCTTTGGCCGAAGGCGATGAAGAAACGGCGTCACGTCACAGAAAAGCTCTCCATAAGCGCAGTGCGCACGGTACACTTCTTGCTGAGGCACACGCAGAAAATGCAACGCGAAGAGGACGTTGCTCCATGCCACGGCGCGAAGCTCAGGAGTTTCCGCTGCAGCCGCCGCTTTTTTGTAGGCGGCAGCTGCTTCTTCTGCCAATCCCATAGTACGCGCCGCCTGCCCGAGAAGGTTGCAGACCTTCTCGACGTAGAGAGGGGCAATCCCTTCCTCACGCTGCAAGAGCGACGTCAGCGCATGATGCGCCGAGAGCAGCTTTCCTTCGGCGAAAAGGATTCGCGCATGGAGAAAAGCGCCGTAGACAGACTGCGACTCCTTCTGCAGAAGCGCCTCGACCAAGGGCGCCGCCCCCTCATAGTCGCCCGCCTCGATGTGGATGCTCGCAGCGGCGCCGAGCGCCTCCGCCTGGGTCGCCTCGTCCTTTGCCAGCTCGCGCACAGCGTCCATCGCTGCGTCGAAATCGCGCACGGCGAGACATGCGCCGATCCTCTCGCGCAGCCTATCTTTTTCCTTCTCGCTTGCCATGCGCCCGCTCCTTTTTCTTCATTTTTTCCAGCGTGCGCCGGGTGGAGCGCATCGTCTCTTCGTACTTGCGCCAATAGTCACCTGCCGCCGCACGGTCAAAACGATCGCGCTCCGCCAGATACTCACCATAAAGAAGCTCCAATGGCTGTATATACTCTTCTTCCGTCGTGATGTATATGCAGCGCTCAAAATACTCCTTGATGAGCCGCAGCCACTCCAAGCGGCTCAAGAGGATGACCGCCTCCTGCTGCCCCTCCTGCGCCGCGTGACGCCGATAGCAGCTCAGGGGCTTCTGGAAGAAAACGCAATCTCCTCCTTCCAGAAGTTCCAGCCACATCGCCACGTCGGAAATCGTCTTGTAGCCACGGCTCTCGGCGCGCCAATAGTGGTGCTTGAGATCGGCTCGTCGAAAGAGGACGGCCGATGGCTCGCCAAGGAAGTTTCTGCAGCCGAGCAGCGTCTCCTTGCCGACGGCCTCGCCCTCGAATACGGAATAATCCGCTTCACTTTCGGGCACTCCCTCCGTACAAGGATTCGGTTGCACCCTGCCCTCCCCATCAATCTGAGCGCGCCTCGAAGTCACTAGTCTCGCCGCAGGATTCTCGCGAAACGCCTGCATCATCTTCTCGACCTTGCCGTCGAGCAGGATGTCGTCGTCCATCAGCCACTGCAGGTACTCGCCCCTTGCGAGATGCTCAAATGGCACGAAGTTCTCCTCCTTCGTCTTCGCCGTCCTGTTTCGGTGATAGCACAGCCTCGGGTCGCCCAAATACTTTTCAATCAGAGCTTCCGTTCGGTCGTCCGTGCTGTTGTCGCAAACGATAATCTCAAGATTCTCATACGTCTGCCGCAGGGCGCTTTGGAGCGCAAGCTCAAAGAACTTCGGGCGGTTGTACGTCGGGATCATGATGCTGACGAGAGGCAGCGCCTTCCTGCGCCACTGCTTTCGGTAAGCATCGGCAAGCAGGAGCGAGGCGCCATCCATCTCGGGCAGGATGTGCATCTCACCCTTCGCCTCGGCGAGCACAGAAGAAAAGCTCTTGAGCCGTGCAGAAAATTCCACCGCTGCGGCATCCATGCGATTCGCTGCCACATAGAGATATGCTTCATCCTTCTGATCCTGCGGCAAAAATCGCGCATAGTAAAGCACGATCGGCGTCGCCTCCCGTGCGCGTAAAGCCTTCATAAGAAACAGCGCATCGTGCTCCTTGTCGTAGAGCGTATCGAGGAGTGCGATGACGTCCGCCGCTTCCTGGCCTGCGAGAGCATCGTAAAGGGCGAGGAAAAGCCCCTCGTCATACGGATATTCCCGGAGACCGCGCAGGAAAAGATCGAATGCCTCGTCCGCTCTTCCCTGCATTGCCGCTATCTTTCCAAGAGATGCACAGACAAAGGGAAACATCTGCAGCGAGTTGTCCGATCGAAGCGACGCAGGCGCCTTCTCCTTGAGCTTCATGCCAAGGCGGAACATCTTTTCTGCAAGCAGATAGTCGTGCTCCTCCCACGCCAGGAGTCCATACTCCATGGGAAACTCTGCGAGATCAGGGTACTTCTCCATCGCCTTTTCCAGGACGGCTACGATCTCTTCCTTCGGCCGTTTCTGGGCAAGTAAAGCGCGCGTCAATCCCCAGTACTCAGCACCTTCACGCCCCAGATAGATGATCTTGCTTTCAATCGCTCTGCGTGCATATTCTTCCGCCTTGGCAAAATCGCCCAAGCCATAGTAGCAATCCATATAATGCAGAGCGTCATCCGTCGACTCGCCCTCCGTCTCTTCCTTCTGTTGAAGGAATTCGAGGTTGCGCTCAAGCTTTTTTTGTACGAGATGCTGTGAATAACCCGTATGGAAAATCACAAGTTCCGGCGTCGCGAACATCTCATGCTCCGCCCTACGAGCATCTACAACATGCTCATGAATCTTGCCCTCGTAGCGAAGGTCGGGACTATTGCGGAAAATGCGCAGTTGGAAGATTGCTCCCGTAAAGCGGTTTCCCTGATCCTTGTCGATGTTGACGAGCCGGCAGATCACGCCGACGATGGGCTTCGTGCTTTTCTCCACCTCCATGAGGAGCGGGCGCACCTTGGCAATCGTCTGCGAGCTGAAATATTCGTCAGCGTCAAGGAAGAGGATCCAGTCGCCCTTCGCCTTTTCCAGCGCGCAGTTCTTCGCGGCGGCAAAATCGTTCTGCCACGCATGATGAAAGACGCGTGCGCCCGCCGCCTTCGCCATCTCGACCGTACGATCGGTCGAGCCGGTATCGACGACAATCATCTCGTCAGCAATCTTCTTCATTGAAGAGAGCCACGTGCCGATATTCTCTTCTTCATTCTTCACGATCACGCAGGCGGAAAGCTTCATGCTCCGACTCCCTTCATCCATGCCTCATAGGCGGCGATATCTTTCGCCGCTGAACCCAAAGCCCGCGCACGCGAAAAGCACTCGCGCGCTGCAGGAAAGTCTCCCATTTGATAAAAAGCGACGCCTGTGTCATGCCAAAAGGCATCATCTGCTGCTGGAGAATCTGCAGGAATCTCCGCCAAAAGAGCCATAGCGGCTTGCCATCTTTCCGCTGCCAAAAGGAGCGACGCCGCCTCGCACTTCTTTTCCGGCGTCAGCGCAGAAAGGATCCGGACGTATCGCAGCAGGACTTCGTTCGGCAGTCTTTGTGCGAGCACGGGAAGGAACGCCCGGCACTCTTCCCAAAGATCTGCGCTGATCGGCTGCTTCTTGGTAAAGCTGCGCAGGATCTCCTGCAGCTCAGGCAGAAGAGACTGCATCTCCGATGCATGTGCACGCACGGAATCCCCTTTGGCCAGCGCCAGCAACAGCACGAGGAAGAGTTCCTGCATCACAGCGGCAACGTTCTCCATCGCCACATCCGCCATTTTTTCCCAATCTTGCACCTGCCAAGCGGCGAGGCATGCCGCCTCGGGCAAATATTCACCCGAAAGGTCTGTAAGCTCTGCAGAAGCATCAGCAGCGAGCTGCGCCTCTCCCGCAGAAATCGCCCAACGCGCCAGAAAGCGCAACGCCTCAGGCGTATGCGGGAAGAACTTGTACAGTTCCTCACCGCAAGGGACACCCCCGATTCTCCGCCAGAGTCCGAGCGCTTCCTCATTGAACGGGTTGAGGCGCAAGGAGGAAGTGATCGCCGCCTTCGCCTTTTCCTTCTCGCCGAGAGCGAGGCGAATCTCGGCCAGCTCGCGCCAGGCGACGGGAGACTCTGCAGAAAAGCGCGTGGCCTGTCCTGCGTCATCTTCATGTGTAAAAATATCGAGTGCCTGTTCAAGACAAGCAGCAGCACCCCTGAGTCTTCCTGACGAAAAGAGAATCCTGCCCTTTTCCGCATGAAAATCGGGCAGACTTGGAAATTCCTCCGCCGCTTTTTCTGCCAGGGAAAGCATATCCTGAGCCGACATTCGGCATTCGCGCATCGCGCGCAGCGCCGTTCGATACATATCGCTGTCACTGCCGACGGCAGTCGCTGAAGAATCGAGCGCCGCCAGAGCATAGTACAGCGCCTTTCTCCAATCGCCAAAAGCGGTGTAGCAGTCTGCCAAATAACGGTAGTGCCTGTCCTGTTCGCCGTTTTCTTTGATATCTTCCTGCAGCAGGGCAAAATTGCGCTCCATCTTCTTCATCACGCGCCCCGATGAGTAGCCGAGATGATGGACGGTCAGATGCCTTCTTTCCATTTTGATCTCAAGTTTGCCATCCATCTTGCAAATGGTTTCGTGAATTCGGCCGGCAAAGACAAGATCTTTCCTGCGCCGAAAGAGACGTACGGCTGGAAAGCGCTGGATCTCCCTGAGTCGATCATCCTCGTCGAGATTTACGATCGTCAGCATGACTGCCTCAATCTCCGGCTGCTCGACGGAAAGCGAGGCAAGATACGGCCGCACTTGCTGCGGTGCAGCAAAATACTCATCGGCATCGAGAAAAGCGACCCATTCTCCCGTTGTATGAGCAAGAGCCGCATTCTTTGCCACTGCAAAATCATCGCTCCATGGATGATCGTAAACACGCGCCCCCGCCGCCTCAGCAAGTTCCTTCGTATCATCCTCGGATCCCGTATCAACGACGATGCGCTCATCGCTGTAAACCGCCGTATTTTCGAGCCAGCGCGGAAGATCATGCGCCTCATCACGCGCGATGGTGCAGGCTGAAATTTTGAGCGTCTTCTCCCTTTCCGCGATCTTCTGCCAAAGGGCTGTGCGCTCCTTCGCCACGGCGAGCATCGCATCATCAAACTCCATGGCTTCGCCGTCTTCCTCATGCTCGGCATAGGCACGAAAGGCTTGCTGCATTGCCTCTGACGCCTCCGAAAATCTCAAATCGCGTGCGAGATGCTCAGCATATTCAGCATGGAACTCCGGCAGGCCTGGAAAGTCCCGTACGGCCTTCTCCAACAATCGGGTGCGTTCCTCTCCTTCCGGCAGCATATAAAGCAGCATGCGATAGCAGCGACTGGCGAAGATCACAGGACGAGGTCCCGCCGCAACGTCAAGCCTTGCATAATGAAGGGCGCGCTCTGTATCACCCACGCCCTCATACGCCTCGGCCAGGTAACGATAGAGATCCTGCGGACTTTCCGTCTGCTTCAATTCCCGCAGGAGGAGTTTCAAGTTGCGCTCCGCCTTTCCTTTCAAGCGACTCTCCGTATAGCCCGTATGAAGCAGCACCAACATAGCCTCTGGGATGAATGCGAGCCGCAGTTCCGCCCCCTTTCGCTCAATGTGCTCGTGGATACGCCCCACATAGCGAATCTCAGGTGAGCGCCGGAAAGCACGCACGACGTAGGTGTGATCGATTCGTCGCGCCTTCTCGCCGTCGATGTCAAGATTCACGATCTTTACGGCAAGCGCGTCATATTCCTTCGCTTCTTCAAGAATGACGCGCAGATTCCCCCGCGTTTCTTCGGAAAAGCGCTCATCTGCATCGAGGAAGATGATCCAGTCGCCTGTCGCATGAGAAAGCGCCTCGTTTCGTGCTGCCGCAAAATCGTCATGCCAAGAACCTCGAAAGAGCTTTGCCTTGGGAATCTTCTCTACGATGCGGCACGTATCATCCTCTGAGCCTGTATCGTAGACAACAATCTCATCTACACTCGCAGCGACACTTGCGATGGAAGAGCTTATATTCTTCGCCTCATTTCGTGTAATCCAGCATGCCGATATGCGCATCATCGATCTCCTTTTTTCTTCTTCACAATCTCATAGCCTTTCCACTTTTCCTGCAGAGTCTTCGGCAAAAAAGCGAGCATTTCTGCCTTTGCCCGCGGCACACGAGCCGCTGCCACAAGAAGCAAACCACAGCGGCAGATCCGTGTCAGAGCAGGTGAAGCCGAACACCTGCCCTGCAACAAACGCCTCTGCAGTAAGGCGGGAAGCATCATCGTGCTCCCATTCCCTGCAAATTCCTTCATCTGAATCCCACAAATGCGGCACATTTCTTCCAATAGTTCCTTTGCAGAAGGAGGCATCCCTCCATGAAAGCAGCTGCTTTTCAGAAAATTCAAAGCTGCTAAATCATAACGCCCCAGAACGCGATAGATCTGTGCAAGGCGTTCATAGGCAATCCCACCGCCCTTATAAAAGTACGGAAACACCTCATCTTCCCGAACAGCCTCAAAAAGGACGGCTGCTTTCTCCAAATTGCAAACTGCCTGCTCCAGTTCTCCCCTGCAGGAAAGAAGAATGCCTTTTTCCGCATAGAACTCGGGAAGATGCGGAAATTCCGCCTGTGCACAATCCATAAGATCACACATCAAGTCCAAGGGAATACTAAGGGATCGCATGGCTTCCAGTGCAACGTGATAAAGGCCCCTGCGGGTATCTCGTGGATACGTAGGGAATTCCAACCCCGAAAATGCCATCTCTAAACAGCGTTCGTATTGGCGAAGGTGGTAGAAACAATCCGTAAGTCCGGGATAAAACCGCTCCGCATGACCATTCTCCCTGATGTCCTTGAGCATCAGGGACAGATTGCGTTCGATTTTTTCCTCAATCATGCCGCCGCGATACCCGTCATGATTGAGTACGAGTCCTTCGGGATAAGAAACTCGCAGGCGGCCTTTGCTGCTGTATACATTTTCATGAATCTTTCCATGATAGCGCAGCCATGGTGCATTGCGAAATATGCGCAGACTTCTGTCGCGTGAAAATTCTTTGCCTTGATCGTCGAGATTCAGGCGCAGAAGCATCATCGCTTCCAAATCGGGAGCGGCGCCGATCTCCGCTTCAATCATACTGCGCACACCTTGCGGTTCGACAAACCACTCATCTGCATCAAGAAAAACGATCCAATCCCCTGAAGCTGCTTCAACAGCAAAATTTCTCGGAGCGGAGAAATCGTCCTGCCAGGAAAAATCCAATACGCGCGCTCCCAGCGCCTCGGCAATTTCTCGTGTCCTGTCCGTCGATCCCGTATCGACCACGATGATTTCATCCACAGCGTCTGCCAGACTCTGCAAGGAGCGGGCGATATTTCGTTCTTCATTTTTCGTGATATAGCAGGCAGATATTTTCATGATGCCCTCCCGATAAGCTCATGTCTTGTTATCGTGATAAGCAAGATGAAACTTAAAACGACAAAGAGCAAAAAAGAACCTCCCCCTTTTGGGGAGGTTCTTTTTTGCTCTTTGTGTAATTCTGACGAAATTACTGGAGCAGGCTGAGAACGCCGGAGCTGGACTGGTTCGCCTGAGCGAGCATAGCCTGAGCAGCCTGCATGAGAACGTTGTTCTTCGTGTAGTTCGTCATCGCCTTTGCCATGTCGGCATCGCGGATGGTGGACTCGGAAGCCTGGACGTTCTCGCTTGCCGTCGTCAAGTTCTGGCTCGTGTAGTTCAAGCGGCTCTGAACAGCGCCGATCGTCGTCTGCTGGTCGAGGGCCTTGCTGATCGCGTTGTCAAGAACGTTGATGGCAGCATTCGCCTTGTCACGCGTGCTGATGTTCAGCGTGGAGCCGTCCGAACCCTGGAGGCCGAGAGCCTGGGCGCGCATATCGGTCATGCCGACGCGGATCGCCTGGTTGGCGCGCGTGCCGATCTGGAAGTTCATCGAGTTGTCCTGCGAGTTATCCTGCGCACGAACCGTCTCGGAGAAAGCGTCGAGAACAGCGTTCGCGGACTTGTTGATGTTGCCCTGCGTGTCCGTGATGCTGAACGTGATGCCGCCGATCGAGTTGCCGACACCCGTGCCGCCAGCGTAGATCGAAACCGCACTCTCACCGGAAGCCGTATAGACCGTATCGCCGGCGACGTTCGTGCCGATGATGGACGATGCACCAACCGCCGCAGCCATCTTGCCAACGCCGGAAATCTTGCCGATGATATCCTTGAAAGTGCACGTACTGACCGTGAAAGACGTCGTCACCGTCTTGCCCTGGTTGACATAGGAAACCGTGATCGTATCCTGCGAATGGATGTTGAGGTTGCGACCCGTGCGATCGAGCAGACCCGTCAGAGCCGAAGTAGCCTCCGTCGCCGTGCTCATCGCCTGGTTCGTGAACGTCGTCGTCGTAGCCGTAACCTTCTGGTTGTGCGTACCGTCGACGAGGTACTTGCCGTTGAACGTGATGTTCGCATTGTCGTTGATCTGGTCGATGCTCTGGTTGAGCTCCTTCTGGATCGTCAGACGATCGTCATCCGTGTTCGTGTCGTTCGCAGCGTTGATGACCTTCTCCTTGAGGGTCTTGAGGATGTCAACCGTGCTGGAAACAGCGCCCTCAGCAACCTTCATCATGCTGTTGCCGTTCTGCGTGTTCTGGTTGTCCTGATCGAGCGAACGGATCTGGACGCGCATGCGCTCGGAAATCGCATAGCCCGAAGCGTCATCGACAGCGCCGTTGATCTTCATACCGGACGAAACCTGCTTGAGGCTCGTCGAGAGCGCGCTCTGATTCTTGTTCAACGTGTTCAGCGTGTTGACCGCCATCATGTTGTTCTTAACTACCAATGCCATTTGTCTTTTCCTCCCTGGTTGTTCCTAGTTCTTCTCCTGCCGGGCATCCTTGTCCGGTGCTTGAGACGGCTTGCCGTCCCTGCGCCTTCCGGCGCAAATAAGCAAAGCAGGCGTTTTCCGTCATTGCTGCATGCCGCCGCTAGCTAGCTTCATGCAACGGGTTGATCGGAGACCCGCCTGGTTGCTGACACTTTTTGAGCAGCAAGTATCTCTTGCCTTTGCTCAATTAGTTTATCGGTGGGACGCGTCATTTCCTTAAGTGTTTTTTGAAACTTTTTTCCCGCCGACGAAAATTTATTTTACGGAAGGCTGCACCGCCCCGTACTTCCTCACATTTCTCGATTCACGAGATGGCCACTGGGGTCAAAACCCCTGACCTCATAGTCGCGTACGGTTTCATGCTGCATGCGCGACTTGTTCAACCAGACCTTCGTGTTGTAGATGATCTGCATCTCGATAGGCTTGAGTTCTTCGACGAGAGCTCGCCCTTCCTGCGTCACCTTGAAGGCCTCGATGCTGCATTCTTCCATCTGTTCAAACACCTTGGCCCTCTGCTCTTCAAGGTCGAGGAAACGATCAATATCGTCCTCCTTGATGAACTTCAGCATCTCGTGCGAAAGCTCCAGGTACAGCTGCCAAAGCTCTTCGGGTGTGCGCATCTCCATCATGCGCCCTCGGTCGGAGGCGTCGTGGAGATCTCGGGCACGGGCGGCGCCGCCCCTTCGAGCGTCTCTCCCGATTTTTCGGCACGCGCCTTCTTCATCGCCTGTGCCCAGGCGTCGCGCAGCTCGCGGATAATGCCCGCCGCCTCATCAATCTTGCCTGTATCACTCGACAAGTTTCCTTGTACGAGGCAGTCATAGACGTAGTTGTACAGCGGCAGTAGCTGATGCGAGATCTCATAGTCGAAGTCGAGCGTCACGCGAAATTCCGTGATGATCTTCTCCGCCTTGATGATGGAGTTGTTCGCCGACTCGTAGTCCTTCTTCTCCAGCGCTTCCTTGCCCTCCGACATGAAGCGCAGGGCGCCGTTGTAAAGCATGAGCGTCAGGGCTTCAGGCGTCGCCGTCATGATCTGCTGTCTCTTATATGCTTCCGCTGCTGCATTTACCATTCGTTTTCCCCCTGCCTTCCCCTATCACTTCGCGCCGAAAATCGAGCTGTAGGTGCTGTTCATGCGCTGCAGCGCCGATTCCATCGCGTCGTATTTCTTATAGAGCTGTGACTGGAAGTCGTCCAAGAGATTCTTGAAGTCCTTCATCTTTTTCTTCTGCGAGCGAATCAGGTTGCCGAGCGTCGACGCATCGTCCCAATCAGACTTAGTGCCCGCTTCCTTGCTGATCTCCTTGAGGCTGTCCAGAGCGACTTTCGACAGGCGCATCGAAACGCCCGAGTTCTTGAAGTCATCCTTCTCGTCCAGCGAACCAAAGACGCGGTAGACGGAGTCAGGATCTTCCGCCAGCGCCTTCTTGAGCTTGTCCTCGTCCAGCGACAGATGACCGTGGTTGTTGCCGACCTTCGTCGTAATGCCGAGCGAGGATGCGGAGTTGTACTTCGACTCGGCAGCCGCGACAGGCGTCGCGACGGCTTCTCTCATCTTGCTGATGAGCCTGCCGAGGTAGGTGTTGTGGTAGAGAAGCCCGCCCTTCGCCTTTTCGTTCCAGCGCTTGACCTGCTCTTCCGACATGCCCTTTTCCTGATCTTTCGTCAGCGGGTCGTAATCCTTGTCGTGCTGCGTGTTGTATTCTTTCTGCAGCTCGTCCAGGAGCTTGTTGTAGCTCTCGACGAACTTCTTGACCTTGTCGACGACGGCGTTGACGTTCTGCGAAACGGAAACCGTGACGGTCTGTCCCGTCTGCGTCTTGTTGAGGAAGTTGTAGGTGACGCCCCCCGCGACGAGGCGATTCTCATCGACAATGTACTCTCTGCCGTCGACCTTGACCTTGCCTGCTGTGCCGCCGAACTGCTGCTCTGTGCCCTGCACGAAAGAGGGCAGGTTCGTCAAGGTGTTCGTCGACTGGTCGAATTTCGCGAGGTGAAGGTTGTTCACGAGCTGTGTCGAACCTTTGTCGAGCGTCTTGATGTTGATGACATTCGCCGCGCCGCCGCTCTTGTTGTAGATGCTGAACGACCCTGTCGCGGCATCATAAGCCGCGTTGAAGTTCGCCTTGTGCGCGACATCCTTCGGCCCTTTCGGCGGACGCTTGGCGTTCTGTATGCTGCTCGCGAGGTCATTCAGCGTCTTCTTGTTTTCCACGAGATCCTTGAACGTATACTTGACGTGGTAGATATCGTCGGCAGATGCCGAACTCTTGTCCGCGAGATCCATCTCAATCGCCGTGTCGCCTTCATTGACGACGGCATCCGTACCGTCCGCATAGTAGACGTGATACTGCTGCACGCCGCCGGGGCCGGGCGTCGTCAGCTTATCGATGCGCTTGAAAGCGATGTCGGCAAGCTCGGTCGACAGTGCTTTACTCGGATTATCCGAGGAGCGCGTGATCGGCGCGTTCGACACGAAATAGGAGTTCGACGCGAGCTTTTCAACCGTGACCGTATGGCTCATGACCGCCGCCGCACCGTTCGCATTGACCGTGACCGTCTTGTCGTCCGAACTCGACGCGCTCTTCGCTGCCATGTCGGACTGCTGCTTATAGTTCGTAAGCTCGGAGAGGTTGTACGTGTTGACCTTGTTGTAAAGCTCGTTGAGCGCGGTCTTCGTGTACTCATTCGTCATCTCGCGCTTGTACATCTTGTCATATTGGTTCTGCTTGCCCTTCATGCCCATCTTGACGAGGGATTCTACGTCAAGACCCGAGCCGGAAAGGCCGTAAATTCCGTTTACACCCATAATTCTTCCTCCTTAGGCCGGCTGATCCAGGAACGTGCCCAGCCATTCGCGCGTCTTTTCCATGCCCTTGATCATGTACTCGGGCGGCATCTCCTTGATGAGCTTGCCCGTCTTCTTTTCGAGCATGCGCACGCTCATGACGTCGACTTCCTTGTGGTACTCGAAGGCGATGTTGCAGTTCATGCGGCTCATGATGCGGTTGATCTCCTTCATGAGGTACGTCATCTGCGACTCGTCGACCGGCTTGTCCTTGCCGGCCTTTTCCTTGCGCTCTTGCTCTGCCGCCTCGCTCTTCGCCTTCGCCGCTTCGCTGATCTCCCGCGCCTGCAGCTGCGTGCTCAGATGCTCGTCGACGACGGCGGCGGGCGAAGCCTCGCCGGCAAGGCCGCTCGCCGCGGGGTTTTCCACGCCCGTCGCCGCTGCCTGCTGTCCGCTGTTTGCGGGTGCTGCAGGAGCGGGTGCCGGACTCCCCCCCACGGCAAGATCGGTCATCTGCATGACGGCCGCCGCGCCGAGCGCGTCCTGAATCTTGCTTATCATGTTTTCTCCCTCCATAGATAAAATATATGCAATCCCTTGTTTGCCGAGCGCTTCCTGCGCGGGGCAATACAGGAGCTTCCTGCTCCTGCAAGGAACGACTTGCTAAAGCCTTGCCCCGGATGAGGCGCTTCACTCCGTCCCGGGCAACGCGCCGCTGAGGTCGATGTCAGCAGGCGCTGCCGCCCGCTTATTCTCGTCCTGTATGGCGCGATATATCTCGCCGCGGTAGATCTTGACCTCGCGCGGCGCTTCGATGGCGATGCGGACGTTGTCCCCCTGCACTTCCACGACATGAACGACGACGTCGTCGCCAATCATGATCTGTTGGCGCGGCTTGCGCGTCAATACCAACATTCAGTTCGCCTCCCGCTCGCTTGCTTCCTTGTCCTCCGCCTTCTTGGAAAACAACTTGTGCTTCGTGCAATAGCCGCTCTTGTCGAGGACGATCTGGCATCCCTCATTCGTGCGGCTGTTGATGACGATCGGCGCAAGAAGGTTTGCCGTCATCTCGCGGATATCTTTTCCCGGAATCGTCAAGAGCGTATAAAGCAGAAGATCTTCCTGCCGCTCAAGAGCAAGGCTTTCGAGCACATCGTCTTCCAAACGGAACTCGTAATCGGGGAAGAAGATGAACGGAATCGCCATCAGGAAGGCGAGGTCAGGCGTCACCGCCGACTGCAGGAAGACGTAGGGGCTTTCCTCGTCGTATGGTATGATGATGAACTCGTGCTCGTCTTCGAAGGCAGGAAGTCCTGCAGCAAAATGAACGATCTTGCTCTCGTCTTCCTCTATTTCTCCAAAGCGCGTCGTCGTGATCTTTCTCATGTTCTTCTCCCCTATGCGTATACATCATAATGGCCGATAGATGTCCACATATGAATGGAACCTTCCACTTTCATATGATAGTCGATACTGCCCGGCTCATAGTCGTATGTGGCGAACGGATCGGAGCGTATGTCGATCGAGTGCTCGCCGACATCGGGCGAGCCTTTGACCTCGGCCGGATAGACGGTGATCTTCGGGCGTGGAATGGGCCTCAGCTCGATCTCCTTCTGCTCCTTGATCTCGGCTTCGATCTTGCCCTTCGCCTGCTTCTGGAAAAAGTCGGCATTTGGCTTCGCCGCACCGTCGATCGCCTGCCAAGCCTCCGATGAGCGGCGGCTCGTGCCGCTTTTCACGCCCGAAAGGCCTGCGTTCTTGAAGTCCGCGCAGAGGTCGGCGTCCTTCCGAAAGCCGTACGCCTTGCGGCTCTCGTAGCTGTCGATGTCGATGCGCACCTGCGTCGCGCCGAGATTCGCGCTCGCTTCGCGCCGCCTTCCTTGCATCTTGGCAGGCGTCATGCTCGTCTGAAGCTTGAAGGAGCGCGCCTGCCAGCCGAGCATGGGCAGCGTATGGCGCACGTTCAGATACGTCATATTGGAAAGCATCGCACTCCTCCTTTCTTCCGGCTTTCTCTTACCTCAAGTAATCGGTCAAGGTCGGCGGCAGGATGCGCGAGCCGACGGAGAGCGACATGTTGTAGATCGCCGACGCCTGCATGAGCTGGACGGCGAGTTTCGCGACGTCCGTGCTGTTCGTGTCGGAGATGTCCTGCTTGATGGAAACGGCGTAGTCGTCGAGGATGTCCGCCATGCCCTTGTAGACATTGTGTCGCGCCGCGATATGATCCTGCGATATGACGACGTTGTTGTGTGACTCGTCGGCGAGCGTCACGCCGTCGGAAATCAGCCAGTTGACGTCGGAGGAATCGACTTTCGCCGCCACGGTCAGCATATCGTTGATCGCCGCCGTGCCCGACTGGGTGTTGCCCGAATTTTCATCGTCAAAGATGTCTGTGCCGAAGATGTCGCCCGCCGTCGCATTGACGGTGTCGGCGGTCGGCTCGACGGCGCCGTTCTTTTTGACCATGGAGATCTGTTTGAAATCGCCTTGGTACTTGACGATCTGCTGGTCGATGGTCTTGAGCTTCAAGTTAACCGTATTGCCACCGACCGTGATGCTCTGTGACCAGCCTGCGCCCTTGCCGGCAGCAGCCGGCGGCGTCGTCGAGGCGTCCTTGATCTGCCCCGTATTGAGGAAGTTGTCTGACACGTTGAATGCGCCACCGAGGGTGCCTGCACGGTCTGCCGACGGGTTGACCTCCGTCTGCCCTGCCGCGACCTTCTTCTTGTAGCCATCCTTCATGAAGTCGTAGGAATAGATGTCGCCCGTCTTCGTGTCGAGATAATATTCATTATTGTCGTCGCCCTGGAGCGTGATCATCTGCTTCATGCGGCCCGACACGTTCGTATTGTTGAAGAACTTCGACTGCTGATCGTCGAGCGTCTTGGGCACGCCGCGCGCGACCTTCTTCTCCGTGAGGAGGAACGGCTGCGTGAGGTCGGACTGGCCAGAGAAGATGTAGCGGTCGCCCTGCTGCGAATTGCCGAGGGAGACGATCTCATGCAGCTTTGCTGTCATCTCCTTGGCAATTGCGTCCATATCCGTATCCTGGTGCGGCGACTGCGCCGCTTGAATCGTCTTTTCCTTCAACGTCTTGAAGATGTCTGCCATGCCCGAGACGGCGCCGTCCGTGCGCTGCATCCACGATTTGCCGGCGTCGACGTTCTTCTGATACTGCTCGTTCTCGTTTTGCTCCGTGCTGTAGCGAAGCCAGTTCGAGTAGCGCACGGGATCGTCCGACGGGCGGTGCAGCGACTGTCCGTCCGACTGTTCCATGAGCTTCGCCTGCTCCTCCGCGGCGGTGTTCAGCTGTTTCTGATAGCGCGAAACCATCTGCAAGCTGCCGATTCTCATCTATTTCACCTTACCTTCCCACCATCCCCGTGTTGTTCACGAGACGGTCGAGCATTTCGTCCATTGTCGTCATGCAGCGTGCGCACGCACTGTAGCCCTGCTGGAACTTGATCATGTTGGAAAGTTCCTCGTTCCAGTTGACGCCCGAGACCGACGTGCGCCAAGCCTCGATCTGCGTCATGACATCCTGTTGGAACTTGACCTTCGTGTCCATAGCGTTCGAATCGATGCCGAGTGCACTCGTCACCGAATTGTAGTAGTTGTTGAGCGAGACCGTGCCGGTCGGACGGTGCTCCGTCGGGCTGCCCGCCGTCGGGTTCTTGTATATTGTGAGGCCCGTGTCCTTCTGTTCCATGTTGAAGATGTTCGTCAAGAGAACGGCGTTGCTGCCGTCCGCCGTGCCGTTCATGTCGCTCGTCGTATGAACGACGGTACCCGCGCCCGTAAGATTCGGCGGGATCGTCGCATTGTTGTAGCCGAGATTCTGCACGTAGGAGTTCTTCGCATCGCTGTTGTCACCGAAGCCGCGTGCAGCAAGCTTGAGCTCGCCGTTCTGTGCGACGAGTTCGGCACTGACCTTCATCGCCTTGATGATTTCAAGGCCTTCAAGCTCCTCCGTATCGCCGGCCGCCGTAGAGAGCGTCGTCGTATGCGTCGTCACGGGAGGCGAGCCAGTTGTCGTCGACGCCGTACCCGTCACCTTCGCCGCGAGGAGCGACTGACGTTCCTTGTCCCAAATATAATACTTGTCATTTCTGCCAAAGAAGTTGAGGTTCGAGGTCTTGTCCTTGTCAATTCCGGCACCCGCGCGATGCTGGTCATTGAACTGCGTCATGAACGTCGCTGCGATGTTCGCGAGCTTATCCATGTACGCCTTGTCCTCCTTGATGGAGTCGACGGCAGCTTGCAGCGAGCCATTTCCCGGCACGAAGAGTGTGTTCGTATCCTTGAAAATCAACGAGTAGTCATTGACGCCGTAACGCTTATTCTCAACGGGACCGTCCATCTTGAGTTCGAGACGTGAAACGCCGTTGACGATGGACGCGCCGCCCGAGACGACCTGGTACATGCCGTTATCCATCTCGTAGACGTGCAGGCTCATGTAGCCCGAAAGTTTGTCAACAAGGAGATCTCGCTTGTCGCGAAGATCGTTCGCCATCGCACCATTCGCCTCGGCGAGCGATATATTCTTATTGAGTTCGACAATCTTCCGCGTGATCTCGTTGACATCCTTGACCTGCGTGTCCATCTCGCGATAAACGAGATCAAGCTGTTTCTGCACGTTCTGCGCCGATTCTTCGAGGCGGTCGGCAAACTGTTTGCCCGATTCAATGACGGAGACGCGCTTCGCGGGATCGCTCGCATAGACGCTGAGGTCGTTCCACGCACTGTAGAACTTGTGCATCTCGTTCTGCAGGCCCTTGGTCTTAGAATCATTGAAGACCGCCTCGATCTTGTCGTAGTTCTTCTGGCGGTACTTCGCGTAGGACTCCGTCGCCTCCTCCTGCCAATACTGCTTGTCCGCGAAAAAATCGCGGGCTCTCGTCAGCGAATCCGAATCGACGCCGGTGCCGACGAAAAGTCCGCCATACAGACTGCTGTGCTCCAATGCCCGCGTAGTCGCAGGATTCACGCGCTGGCGCGAATAACCCTCTGTATTCGCGTTCGTGATGTTGTGTCCCACCGTATCAAGGGACAGCTGATTGTTGTAAATGCCGCGAACCATCGTGTTCAGTCCGGAAAATGTTGATCGCATTCTTTCACCCTTTTCCCTCGGAAGCGCCGCCTCGCTCCTGCGAATCTGCGCTTTCTCTATCTATCCCGTCAGACGTTTGCATCAAACACCTTCGTTTCCGCGCTCGTCTGCTTCTTCCCTTTCCGCACGTCCTTCACCGTGTACGTCGCCTCTGCAGGCGTCCCCGCCATCACATTGATGTTGAAGAGGATAAACTGCATGTGGCGTTCGAGCAGGGCGCCGTTCATGGCGACCGCTTCCTGCATCTCACGCATGATCCCGTTCGTTTCCTCCAGCAGGCGTCTCGCAACAGCACGTTCTTCAGACGGAGCCGTGCGCGAGAGAAGCTCCGCGAGGTCGTGCGTTGCCGTGCCCTTCAGGAGTAGTTCCTGGCGCTTCTCTATGCGTCGCAGCTCGATGAGAAGAACCTCGATTGCCTTCGTCTCCTTGCTCATCGAATCGCCCGAACCGTCGCAAAGAGCCTGGCGCTGACGTTCCACCGCGAGAAGAAGCCTCTGACACAAGTCGATCTGCTGTCTGAGCAGCTTGATGATCTCTCCCATAGCTTCACGCCTTGAAGTCGAAGCGGCGCTCGCGCGTCACGCTTTCCTTGCCGCCCGCTCCGTAGGACGCGCCCGCCGCCGTGCCGCCGATGCGGTTGAGGTTCGCCGTCACTGCGGCGAGTGCACCTTCGGCAAGCAGCGTATTCCGCTCGCCGAGGCGCTCGACCTCCTTCATGCGTCGATCAAGCTCCTCGTGCAACGTCTCAAGTTCTCCGGCAATCTGCCGATCTGGACAGCGTGCCAGAAGCTCACGCAGTTTCATCGTCGCCTCTATGCCCGTGTCCTTTTCCGCAAGGCTTCGGAGAACCGCCTTGCGGCGCGTCTCAAGCCGCTCGATCTCCGCCGCGAACCGTTCCTCTTCCTTCACGACGCGCTCGATCGCCTTGAGATCCATCGCAGCCAGTGCCTTGTGCTTTGCCCCGCTGACTTTTGCAAGCTCCGCATAACACGAAGAAAGTGCCTTCATGACTTCCTTCATTTCACGCCACATAAGCATCCTCCTCGTGACAGCACGTCAAAACAAGGTTTTCTCAAATGCGCTGGTCGAGCATTTTCGCAGCTATATCGCGCCCGGCAACATAATAGTCACCTGCGGCGATGCGCTCTTCATAAAAACCAACTCTGTCCTCTCGAACCTTATCGTTATCCGCTTTCAAGCGGTTGAGAATCTCACCGAACGTCCTGCCTTCCTCGGAAAGCACAACGGCGTCCTTGCGCGGCGCTTCCGTCCGGTATCTGTCCTGCGTCTGCACGGCGGAAAGAGCTTCATTCGCTGCATAGACACCGTAAAGAGTCTGCACACGTCCCTGCACCTGGATGGACATCGCACCTCACCACCTTTCTTGTTATAGACGGAAACGGAGCATCCTCACTCACATACCCGTCTTTCATGAGTAGTATCGGAAAAAAATTCTTTCAGCTTAAGCGCCGCTCCATGAGAAGTTTCTGCGAAAGAGCGGCTCTCAAGCGTCCTGTTCCTTGCCAACGGGCACGGAAGTGCGCCGCCGGAAAGAAGCGGCCATCCGCCCTCAGCCGATGCGGTCCGCCCCCGCCTTGAAATCGCGCATACAGCCCGCGCAATAACGCCCGCGCGAGATCAGCGTGCCGCAGCTCTCGCATGGATAGCGGATCTCCCGATCCGCCTGCAGGAGGCGGGAGTCGTGGATCATGCGCAGGATCTCCTTTGGCTCAGCCCCCGTCCCTGCGGCGATCTCATCGAGCGTCGTCACCTCCGGATGCGCATTCACATAGCGGATGATACGCTCTTCTTCCTCGCGCTGCTTTTCGAAGCAGTCCATGCACAGTCTCTGCTTCGGCTGTGCGATAAAGAGCTTGCCGCACGAAGGGCAGTTTTTCAAATTTCCGTTCATCTTGTACCTCTCTCCGTAAAAGTAGCCAAAATATATACGCCTAATGTATCTATCGTCGCGAACGCCTCTATTCCTAAGGGAAGATTCAAGGATTTTTCCAATGGCTTCCCCCCGCCGTCAGATGCTTCCCTCCAAGGAGTAAAAAAGGCTGCACCCCAGACAGAAAGCCTGGGCACAGCCCCGAAAGCACGGATAAAACGAAGTCACTCATCCCAACGTATCTGCGACAGAAATTCATTCAAAGCGCTCCTGCCACTCCTTTTCCTTGAAGCCGACGAGGATGAAGTCAGCAGCGACGAGAAGCGGACGCTTGACGAGCATGCCGTCGGAAGCGAGCAAGTCATACTGCTCGGCCTCACTCAGGGTGGGCAGTTTGTCCTTGAGCCCAAGTTCCTTATACTTCAAGCCGCTCGTATTGAAGAAGCGCTTCAGCGGCAGGCCGCTCTTCGCGTGCCAAGCACGCAGTTCGTCGGCCGTCGGCCTCTCCTCCTTAATGTCGCGCTCCTCGACCGCAGCGCCGTGCTCTTCCAGCCAGCGACGCGCCTTTTGGCATGTCGTGCAGCGCGGATAGCATACGAAAAGCCCCTTCTTCATGCAAATGCTCCTTTCGTTCATAAGCTACACGCACAAACGTCCACTTTGTGGACATTGTGCGCCGCCCTTACAGAAGCCTAGCCAATCGGTCTGCGCCTTCGGCTTGACCTCTTGGGGCTTCATGGTAAACTACACGCATAAAACAGTTCTTTTCTCGACCATGCGTTATACCACTGGATACTCTGCTCCGATCCCCGCAGCAGAGGTGTCGACAAATTCGTTGCCATTTTATCGACATCTTGCTATACTGAACGCAGAGTACCTGCATGATCTGGAAAGGATGGTTCATCATGCCGCAAATACGCCCGCTTCCCCCTACGATTCCCATCACAGCCTTCAATCGCGGCCAAGCCGGAAAAATTTTCTCCAACGTAAAACAAACCGGCATGACGGTCGTTATGAAGAACAATGAACCGGAGTGCGTCCTGCTGTCGCCTGCCGATTACAACGCCCTTGTCGAGCGCTTAGAAGACGCTGACCTTCTGCATCTCGCCTCCGAAAGACTGAAAGACTTCGACAGCAAAGAGCAGGCGGCTATTCCCTTTGAAGAAGTCTGCAAGCGAAACGGCATCGACCTTCCTTCTCTCGATTTTGAGAGCTTTGAAATCGAATGATGTGGCAAGTACAGTTTCTGGAAGCAGCGCAAAAAGATTTCGAGAGTCTTGACGGCAGTCAAAAGCAGGAAACGGCAAAAGCCATCTGCAAGGTTTCTCAGAATCCACTGCCTGCAAGTGAGGGCGGCTACGGCAAGCCATTGGGCGCACATGCCGACACGAATCGCGTCGGTCTATTAAAAATCAAGCTGAAGCGTGCAGGCATCCGTATCGTCTACAAACTGGTGCAAGACCGCGATCACATGCTTATCATCGTCATTGGTCTGCGCAGCGATTCTGCCGTATATAAAACCGCTGCACGCAGAATTGCAAAACTTGACGACAGTGAGTCCCTATAAGCCTAAGCGGAGCCGATCGCACCTACGCTTCTCTCTCCACTCTGTGCTCCGCACCATCAACAATCACTGCCTCACTGTTGTCCATTGTCAAAAATTCCAGTTTCCCATCGTATACACGAAGCGTTTCTTCCACAGCTTCAACAAACGGTTCTTCTCCTCGATGAGGCAAAATATAAAAATCCACAACAGATAAACCGCTCATGTCTTTTAGGTCTGGTGCGGCTTTTTTGTCGTCCATGATTTGACCATAGGCAATATCCCTAGCCGTGATCATTGCTCCTGCCGACTCTCCGATATAAAGCATCCCCTCTTCAATTCTCTCATGCAAAGCCCCCAGAAGATTTTTGCGGCGCAGCTCCTGCAGCAAATAGAAGGTATTACCGCCTGAAACATAAAGGCTATCGCACATTTGCAATTCTCGTTCACATTCTTCCCGTGCGAATTTGCTAAAATCCATACGTTTCACACGGTAGCCAAGAGCGGCGAATGTATCCGCCGCTTCCTCCACATAGTCGGTATATTCTTCGACATTCGCCGCCGTTGGAACGAAGAGAATCTCTTCCGGCCTTTTCTCCTCCAACCATGTTCCAACCAACGTCTTCACTCCGGCCAAATAAGATGCTAGAAAAAGTTTTTTCATTTTTCCACCTCATTCATACACATGAAGGATATTGAAGTTGCAGTCACATGCCGCGGGGATGCGGCCGGCTTCCTTGACGATGCGGATGATGCGGTCCTCCGTCAGCGCGCGCGGGCTCTTCGCGCCCGCGTCGTGCAGAATCGTCTCCTTGTGCACCGTGCCGTCGATGTCGTTCGCGCCGAAAGCGAGCGCTACCTGGGCGACAGGGACGGTCAGCATGACCCAATACGCCTTGATGTTCGTGAAGTTGTCGAGCATGAGGCGCGAGATTGCCATCGTCCTGAGGTCGTCCCACATCGAGGTCTGAGAGATGCCGCTTTCCGCGGCAAGAGCCGTATTCTTCGGCAGGAACGGGAAGCAGATGAAGGTCTGGAAGCCGCTCGTCTCGTCCTGCAGAGAGCGCAGCGCGAGCAGATGGTCGACGCGCTCGGCGAGCGTCTCGATATGCCCGTAGAGCATCGAGGCGTTCGACTTGATGCCGAGTTCATGCGCCGTGCGCGCAGCGTCGAGCCACTCCTTCGCCGTCGCCTTGTTCGGACACAGCTCTTCGCGAATGCGGTCAGAAAGGATTTCCGCACCGCCGCCTGCGATGGCGTCAAGTCCGGCCGCCTTGAGCCTTTCCAGCACCTCGCGCACGGAAAGCCCCGAGATCTTGGAAAAATGCGTGATCTCGACGCCCGTGAATCCCTTGAGGTAGAGCTTGGGAAACCTTTCGTGCAGTGCCGCCAGACGCGCGAGGTAGTCATCAAACGTCCACGCAGGATGCAGCCCTGAGACGACGTGCAGTCCCGCAAGGTGCGGATCCTTCATCGCATCCTCGACGACGGCGATGGCGTCGTCCGCCGCCATCTCGTAGGCGCCCTTGTCCTCGGCATCGCGGCCGAAAGCGCAGAACTTGCAGTGCGCACGGCATATATTCGTAAGGTTCACATGGCAGTTCACGTTGTAGTAGACGACGTCGCCGCATTTTTCGCGCCGCACATGGTCGGCGAGTGCACCGAGCCAGGCGATGTTCCTGCAGTCAAAGAGGCGGACGCCGTCCTCGCGCGTCAGGCGCTCTTTCGCCAGCACCTTTTCTTCAATATCTTCATAGCCCTTGGGAGCGAGCAATTCCGTCACTTCTTTCCTCATCCATAAAATTCAAGCCTTGCGCAGAAAACGCCCGCGCAAAAACGGCAGGGCGGCAAGCGCCAAGGCGCTGTTGACGACGCCCTCCACGAAAAGCCCGGGGAAAGAGGCCAGCGCCGCCGCAAAGCTGTCGTAAAGGACAGCACCTGCGAGCGTGTAGGCCGCCGCCATCCAAAGGCTCGCGAGAGCCAGCGCCGCCGCGATCCGCCAGAGCCCGCTTCGCTCCTGTGCCATGCGGCAGACGATTTCCGCCATGACGAACTTGATCACGAGTGTCGGCACGATCCAAAGCGCGAAGCCGCTCATGAAGTCGGCAAGCGCCGAGCCGAGGCACGCGGCAACGAGCGCCGAGCGCCGCGGCGCCAAGAGCGCGAAGAGAAAGATCGCGGCATCACCCAAATGCGCGTAGCCGAGCGGAATCGGGATATGCGGCACGAAGGTGGCGAGAAAGACGATCGCCGTCATCAGCGCTGTCAAGACAAGATCCTTCGCGGCAAACTCACGGTTCTTTCTTCGAACAACCATCACGACTTCTCCTCCGGCATACCTGCAGCAAAAAACTGCTCCTCATATCCGATGCTGTCTTCACGCATCGCCGCTCTCGATCAGGTCGACCTTGCCCGTCCTCGGGTGCAGCATCAATCCATGAATCTTGAGATCCTTCGGCAGCAGCGGATTCTCGCGCAGTTTTCGGACAACTTCCTTGACATTTTCCGCCGGGTGGCTGAAGCTGTCCGCCCAATGCACAAGCTCCTCGCGCAGGGGCGCGATCGCCGCATCGTCAACGCCGCGCGCGTGCATGGCCTCGATGAGGCTCTTCGCCGTCGTCTTCGCCATGCCGCATTCGTCGTGTCCGACGACGAAGATCTCCTCAATGCCGAGCTCGTATGTCGCAACCATGAGGCTTCGCACAACACCGTCGAAGGGGCCGACGAGCGTGTTGCCGACGGTCTTGACGAATTTCGCGTCGCCGCGCTTTAGCCCCAAGGCAGGCTCCAAAAGCTCTACAAGGCGCGTGTCCATGCAGGTGAACACGGCGATTTTCTTCTTCGGCAGCTTGCTCTCGTGCACATCCTCCCCCGTGTAGTCGACGGGCGGGTTCTTGCAGTACGCCTCATTCGCCTGCAGCATCTCTTCCAATCGTGTCATGGAATCCACCTTTCCAGGGAAGCACGAATAAATTCAGCGATTCCCCATCATTATTTTTCGTTCATCATTGTAGTGGAAAAAGCGCGATATTGCAAGAGATTTGACGGCAAGACGGAAGAAATCGCACGCCTTCCCGCTTTTCCCGAGGAAAAAGATGTGATATAATGGCGAAAGAGCTCCATCAAAAAAAGATTGCGAGGGATAAACATGAATGCAATAGAGATTACAAAGGAAAACTTCGAGAGCGAAGTCACGGCCGCCAAGGGCGCGGTACTGCTCGACTTCTGGGCGCCGTGGTGCGGCCCGTGCCGCATGCTCACGCCCGTCATCGATGAAGTGGCTGCAGGGCATCCCGACCTCAAGGTCGGCAAGGTCAACATCGACGAGCAGCCCGATCTCGCCGTCCAGTTCGGCGTGCAGTCGATTCCGACGCTCATCGTCTTCAAGGACGGAAAGAAGACGAAAGAATCCGTCGGCTTCGTGCCGCGCGAGATGGTCGAGAGCCTGCTCGACTGAAGGGATCGCGGATAAATTCCGCACTTCCTCAAGACGTACGAGAAAGAGCCGCCATGGTTTTGCAGCCGTGGCGGCTCTTTTTTTGATAGGCGCTGCATCCATCCGTGCTTCTTCAGATGAATACGAACTGTATGAGCAGCATGTAGCAGCCTGTGCCCGCCCACCTACGCGCCGCGCTCGATGTTTCGGATCAGGAGGTTGATCGCCTCCATGCGCATATTCGCCGACTCGCTGACCTTTTCCAGCTCGCTGACGGAGCGCGCCGACTCGGCGATGTGCACGAGGCTTCCTTCGAGCGTCTTCTGCAGCACGGTCATCTGCTCGTTGAACTGCGCGTCGAAAGCACGAATCTTCTTCTCCATTTCCTCGTTTGCCTCCATGATGGCGTCGATCTTGCGCACTTCGTTCAGCAGCTTTCGCACCGCCTCGTCGGATGCCGTGAGGTTTTCCTGCGTCGTGCCCGATAGCTTGCTGACCTCCTGCGCGACGACGGCGAAGCCGCGTCCCGCCTCGCCCGCACGCGCCGCCTCTATGGTCGCATTCAAGGCGAGCAAGTTGATCTGCGAAGCGATGCCTGCAATCAGGCGGATGACCTCGTCGATGCGCTTCGTGTCCTGCGCCAGCTTTTCGAGCGTCGGCCCAATCTCCTCGCCTTGGCGCACGATCTGCGCGAAGAGCTGCTTCTGCTCGGCCGAGCCGTCCGAAAGATTCTTGAGCGCCGCCTGAATCGCATGAACCTCATCGGCAATGCGCGTGATGGAGGCGATGATCGCAGGAATCTTCTGCTGATAGTCGCGGAACATGGCGACAAGGTCATCTTTGAGTGCCCCCACATGCGCCTGCCGGTCGATCATGCGGCGGAAGAAAAAGGCGTCGCAGTCGGCGTAGATGCTCGCGAAGTTATCAATGTAATCATCGCGGAAACTCACGCCCGAAGGCACATGATAGAAGAAGAGTGCCGTCAGCGTCTCGTTGACATGCAGCCCCGCGATTTCGCCGAAGCTCGAAAAGCCTGCGACAGGCACATCGCGGAACTCGTCAATGTGCCCCGTCTCCGACGCATAGCAGAGGCGGCGCAGGATGCAGTCGTTCAGAATACCGCCGAGCGGCGCAGGCTTGCCGCGCTGGAAATCGGTGAGACCCTTGGCGAGCGTATCGGCGAGAGAGCCGCGCTTCATCAGATGAAGCCGCTCGCCCGTCACGATGTCGCAGTAGAGATTCAGGCGGCCTCGCGCATGGTCGAGCGCACTGACCGAGCGGATGAAGAAGTCTTCGTTGATATCGGAAGCGAACGTGTACTTCTGCATTGCCGCATCAAGATCGGCGGCAGAATGCACGCCAAGCGTGCGCTTCAAAGCCTCCAACGCCGGCAATGTCTCGCCCGACGAAAGCTGCAGCGTCTCGACGGAGCGAAGCGCCGTCGAGGCCTTGTCGATGATGAAGGAGGTATCCGTCTTTTCGACCGCCTGCGTCTTGAAGATGCCATAGCGGTAGCCGCGCCTGAGACGTACGAGCGTGATGACGGCATGATCTTCAAGACTCGCTTCGCCGTCGTAGACACAGGCGCGCCCGTGCGCATCAGGGGCAGACGAGCCGCCGATATAAGGGCACGGGAACTTGCGCGACTCGTAGAGCGCCTGCATGAGGAACGTCTCCGAGCGCGAAAGCCCGTCGATGTAGACGAGCGCGAACGTGTGGTAGAGACTGATGCGAAACGGCGGCACATGCCGCTCAAGCTCGCCCTTGATCGCCTGGAGACGCGCCTCAAGGCTCATGTCGATGCGATCCGCCTTCAAGTCCTGCGAGTGGAGCGGCACGCTCATCGTGAAGACGTCCTCGATCATGCGGCGCGAATATCCCTGCAGAAGCACGCGTGCGCGTCCTTCGCCGGCCTCCTGGTAGAGCGTCGCGCTGCCCTGCGGACGACAAAGCTCACCCGCGTCCGTCATGAGCACGACGCGCACCTCCTTGCCGAGCGCCTGCTGCACAGCTCTGCCGACGTCCGTCAAGTCGAGATCGGGCGAGACGAAGCCGAGGACGAGCGCCGCGCCGTCGGGCAGGGAGGCGATGGGCGCGAGGTTTTCCCGCGCGATCTCGCTTCGATGCAGGTAGCAGACGGCGACATCAGCGCCCTGCAAGTCTCTGCCTGCCGGCGCTCCGTTCTGCGCGGCCGCCTTTTGAACCTGCGGCAAGGGCTTCGCATCCACGCGGTCGCGCAGAGAAGATTTCCCTTCCTCATCTTTTCTGCTCTTCAAAAAATCAAACACCTTCGAACCTCCTGACAAAAGAAGCACGGATAAATTCGGCCGCCTATCCTTACACTTCTATGCGGCCTCAACTTATCATCATTTCCCAAAGAAACCAACCGGACACGCCCGCGCCCAGCTGCCGTACATACCTTGACCATCATTATAGCATGGAAGGGGCGTCTCTTCCCAATTTTTTCAAAGAAAACTTTCCTTCAGCCGCACGTCTTCCATTCAAGCCTTTTTGCCGCGCAAAAACTTCAGCGCCGAAAGCCCCGCGACCGCGCCCTCGTGCACGGCCTTCGCCACCTGCAGGAGCCCGCCCGTCGCATCGCCCGCGGCAAAGACGCCGGGCACGTTTGTCTCCATCTTCTCATTCACTTTCAGATATACGCCGTCGAGAAGAATTCCGAGTTTCTTGGCAATCGCCGTGCTGCCCGCCGTGCCGAAGGCGACGAATATGCCGCTGACGGGAAGCGTCGCGCCGCCCGCGAAGACGACGCGCTCGACCCTGCCCTCGCCCTCGACCGCGGCGAGCCGTTCCGTATGCACGAGAAGCCCTGCCGGCACATGCGCGGGCGCCGCCTCGCCATTCGTCAAAAGATGCACCTTCGCCGCGTGCGTCAGGAGCGCCGCAGCTTCTGCAAGCGCATAGTCACCCGCGCCGAGGACAGCGGCCTCCTTGCCGCGATAGAAGAAAGCGTCGCAGATCGCGCAGTAGCTCACGCCGTGCCCTTCCAGCTCCTTGAGTCCTGCGAGCGGCGGCGCGAGGCGCGAAGCTCCCATGGCGAGAACGACCGCATCCGCTTCGAGCGTTCGATGCACGAGCTCGGCGACGAAGCCATCCATCGTATCCTTGAAGCGCAGGCCGACAAGCTCGCCTTCGACGAAGTCCACGCCGAGGCGCTTCGCGCCCTCGACGCCCTGCGCGGCCAATTCCCTGCCCGTCAGCGGCTCACCGAAGCCATAGTAGTTTTCAATCTGCTCCGCCTTTTCGAGCGCACCAACGCCGTTCGCAACGACCGTGACCGCCGCCCCGCCGCGCTTCGCGTAAACAGCCGCCGAAATGCCCGCAGGCCCCTGTCCGATGACAAGAAGATGCTTCATGCCTGAATCTCCTTTCCGTTCCAAAGGAAGCACGAATAAGCTCAAGCGCCCATCTTCGCATATCCGGACGACTCCATCTCAGCCGCGCTTCCACCGTTCTTCCATTACTATACTACGTAAATTTCCCGCGCTTTGTCAATAACCGCTTGCAATTCTGCCCCATTTCTTCTATAGTCGTAATAGGCAATGTCAACGAAAGAGAAAGGATGTTGTTCATGGACAAGCAAACCCTCATTGAAAAGGTCAAAGAGATCGTCAGCGCCCCGAGCTGCTACGAAGGACTCCGAAAGCTCGGCGAAGACTGGCTCGCCGCCATCGGCACGGACGCGGAAAAGAAGCTCTCCGAAAAGCTCATCGCCGCTCTCAAGGAAGATGTCTCCAGCATCGACGCCTCACTCGCCTTCTTCCAGTCCGACGAA
Source organism: Selenomonas sp. CM52 (assembly GCF_000292955.1). NCBI lineage: Bacteria > Bacillati > Bacillota > Negativicutes > Selenomonadales > Selenomonadaceae > Selenomonas > Selenomonas sp. CM52. The sequence goes on along the minus strand of NZ_ALNM01000029.1, from coordinate 9,564 downwards.
GCGAAAAGCATCTTCGGCAACGAAGAAGCTGCAAACCTCGCAAAGAAGGCCGAAGAGTTCAAAGCTGCCGGCAACAAGATCTGCTTCTGCCCCGCCTGCCAGGCAGGCAAAGCCGTGCTCGAGAATGCGAGCGTTCTGCTCAAGTAAGACACGGAATCAAACAGACTGCCAAAGCCGGATGCAGAAAAAGCTGCACCCGGCTTTTCCTGCATCGAGAAGCGCGAATGCTTGCCAATGGGACGGATTTTTTATAAAATATGAGGTAAGCGAAGCCTCGTTGCAAAGGAGCGGCACATGACGATTTTCAACACGCCGGAGCGACAAAAAATCTATCGTGACATCATCAAGAAACTGCGTTTGATTGACGACGCTTTTTTCAACAGCTGTTTCGACGGCGACATCGCCTGTATGGAACTTTTGCTGCAAATCATCTTTGGCAATCCGCAACTGCGCGTCAAAGAAGTATTGACGCAAAGATCTGTCCCAAACCTCTTCGGACGCGGTGTGCGTTTCGATGCAATTGCCACTGACGGTGAGCGCATCTTCGATGTCGAAGTCCAGCGCGATGACGAGGGCGCCGATCCCAGGCGAGCGCGCTACAACAGCTGCATGATGGACGCACGCGAGCTCGACAAGGGAAAGGACTTCAGGGAACTGCCCGAAACCTACGTCATCTTCATTACGGAACACGATGTATGGAAAGGCAATCGACCACTCTATCATGTGCAGAAGTCCTTTGCTGAAACAGGAGTCGCCTTCGACGACGGCGCACATATTATCTACGTCAATGCCGCATATCAAGACGACACGCCGCTCGGTCGCCTGATGCATGATTTCTTCTGCGAAGACCCCGACGACATGCATTACAGCGTCTTAGCAAATCGAGCGAGATTTTTCAAAGAAAACGAAAGGGGAGCCTCCACCATGTGCAAATTAATTGAAGACCTCGTCAAAAGTGACTTGGAACACATTCTCAAAGCCGAAGTAGCCGAAGCCGAGGTTCGCGGTGAGGCCCGCGGTGAAGCTCGCGGTGAAGCTCGCGGTGAAGCTCGCGGTGAAGCTCGCGGCAAAGCACATGGCGAAGAACGCGCCTTTCTCAGCAGCATCCGCAATCTGATGAAGAATGCGGGCGTCTCGGCAGAAAAAGCCATGGATCTGCTCGGCATTGACGCCATGGCTCGCAGCAAGTATATGTCGTTGCTATGAAACACACTCCCAGCAAGGAACCAGCCATGACGAAAAATCGCGCGAACCGCAAGACCTCCCTCGTTCCTCTGCTCCTCTGTCTGACCATCTTCTGCACTAGCCTGCTCCTCGCGGGCTGCCTTGCGCGCTCTGACGATGCCGCCTCGAAAGATTCCGCTGCGAGCCATACGCAAAAAAGCCTCTCGCCCGATGAAAAAGCGGCCGCCATTGTACAGAAGATGAGCGACGCCGAGAAGGTCGGGCAGCTTCTCATGATCGGCATACAGGGAACGGAGCTCGATGCGGACAGCCGCTTCATGCTTTCGGAGTACCATGTTGGCGGCATCATTCTCTTCGACCGCAATATGAAGAGCCAGGAGCAGGTGCGCGCGCTGAACGATTCCCTGCAGAAAAATGCCTCGGATGCAGGACTGCCGCTTTTTCTGGCCATCGACGAGGAAGGCGGCGCCGTCGCTCGCATGAAGGAGGCATTCCCGCCGCCGCCTGCCGCCGCAGAAATCGGCCGCACGGGCGACCCCCAAGCGGCATACCGCTATGCCGCCGACACGGCGCACGGACTCAAGGCGATGGGTTTCAACCTGAACTTCGCTCCCGTCGCCGACCTCGGTGCGACCTATGGGCGCTCCTATGCCGACGATGCCGCCACCACGACAAAGTTTGTCGCCGCCGCCCTCGAAGGCCACGCGGACGCCGGGCTTCTCGCGACGCTCAAGCACTTCCCCGGTCTCGGACGCGGCGAGAGCGACACGCATGAGGACACGGTCACCGTGCACGCCGACCGCGCCACCCTCGAAGCGAGTGACCTCGTGCCGTTTCGCGAGATGATCGCCAAGAGGAACGCTGCAAAGAATGCGAAGGGGGCGAGCGGCTGGTTCGTCATGGCAACGCACACGATGTACCCGGCGCTCGATGCCAAGAATCCTGCCAGCCTTTCGCCCGCCATCCTGCAGGGTCTTCTCCGAGAAGAGCTCTCCTACGACGGCGTCATCGTGACCGACGACCTTGAGATGGGCGCGATCTCCCGCCACTATGGCTTCGACCGCGCGGGCGTCGAAGCGATCCTGGCGGGCGCAGACCTCGTGCTCGTCTGCCACGACTACGCGCACGAAACCGCCGTCTACAACGGCCTCCTGAAAGCCGTGAAGAGCGGCGAGATCTCCAAAGACCGCCTCGACGCTTCCGTCCGGCGCATCGTCAAGGCAAAGATCGAATATCTCGAATAGCTGCTTGCAATCATAGCCGAGAAGATTGACAGCAACGTACAAAAAATCTATAATTACAAAAGAAGAGTGACTGGCGGGTGGTAGCGTCGGTTTCTCCTTCGGAAATTTTTAGTTTCATTGGAAAGAGGAGCCGCCGCAACCGCAGAGCGGTTCTTTTTTCTACTTAGAATCTAAGCAGATGAAAAGTGATGTCTACTGCAAGCGCAAGCGCTGCAATGAGAAGTGAGAGCTTTTCATAAAGCGTCACACACATCACCTCCTCGCATGGAGGAGAACCGACTGAAGCCAGTCACTACGGCGATTATAGCATAGGAATTGCCGCAAGGAAAGCGCCAGCCTCTACTATAACGAAAACCATGTTCTGAGAATCTTATCGCAACCATTTTGAAGACCAGCCGTCATGGCAAGCTGATATAGCAAGCAGCCTCCTGTTTCGCCAAGCGAAGTGCAGGAGGCTGTTTGCGTTCATGCAGCGTCTTCGTAACTCTATCTACAGCCCCAAACACTCCTCAATCAAAACCAGTTCCATCGGTCGATAGCTCATCTTCTTGTAGTGGATCGTCAGTGCGTTGCAGATGCGCTCGGGGCTTGTACAGTCGTAGCACCTGTCGCCCTTTGCGGCGCACGGCGTGCGCTTCTTCTTCCTCGCTGCATTTTGTGGCGCAGCAATGGCGTGGATGCGCTCGATTGCCGCCTCCACATCCTTGACGAGCTTGTTCACGCCGCAGACGAAATACGTCTTCTCATGACCAAAGAGAGAACCTGCGATGCGGTTTCCCGCGCCGTCCATGTTGACGATCTGCCCCGCCTCCGTGATGGCGTTCGCCGACAATAGGAAGACATCGGTCATCAGCGCCTCCCTGCCTGCCGCGAGGAAAGCCTCCAAACCGCCGCTGTGACCGCTCCTCGCGGGATCTATGACCTCGTTTTTCACGCTGAGCTTCTCGTAGAGCCTCAGTGCTCGCAGCGTCTCCGAGTCGCCGAAGCCCACGCGCTTTCCTGCGATCTCCCGCGCGAGGTAATCTGCCGCCTCCTCCTTCGTCTGAAACAGCGATACGTCGTAACGATTGCGGCGAAACGCTTCAAGCGTGCGCTCGATGCGCTCCTTTTCACGCACTTTTCCATCTTCCGTCATGACTTTCTCTCCTTCCGTCAAACACGCGAAAAATCCCCTCTTTACCCTAAAGAAATTTTCGGCAAAAGCCGCCGCTTTCCTGCCGCCCCCTTGCCCTTCGAGCAAAAAGGACGTAGAATAGAAAATATACCTTAAGAAACCGCTTATAGCATAATGAAAACGAGGGAAAGCCATGAGCCTGTACGATAACATCCGCCGCGTCACCCCCTACGTCCCCGGCGAGCAGCCTGCGGGCAAGGTCATCAAACTGAACACGAACGAATGCCCCTACGCGCCCTCGCCGCGCGTCGCCGAAGCCATCGCCGCCTGCGACGCCGGCCGCCTGCGCCTCTACCCCGAGCCAGACTGCCACACTTTGAAGGAAGCGATCGCCGCGCATTACGCGGTCAAGCCAGACGAAGTCTTCGTCGGCGTCGGCTCCGACGACGTGCTCGCGCTCGCCTTCCTCACGTTCTTTGCCGGGCAAAGGCCCGTGCTTTTCCCCGACATCACCTACTCCTTCTACGATGTCTGGGCTGAGCTTTACACCATCCCCTACGAGACCGTGCCGCTCGCCGCAGACTTCACGCTCCGCCCCGAAGACTACGCGCGTGAAAACGGCGGCGTCATCTTCGCGAACCCCAACGCGCCGACGGGACTCGCGCTTCCCCTCTCAGGCGTTGAAGAAATCCTCGCGAAGAATCCCGAATCCGTCGTCGTCGTCGACGAAGCCTACGTCGATTTCGGCGCAGAAACAGCGCTCCCGCTGCTCAAAAAATACGAGAACCTCATCGTCGTGCGCACGATGTCGAAATCGCGCGCTCTCGCCGGCATGCGCATCGGCTACGCCTTCGCAGCAAAGCGGCTCATCCGTGCCATGGAGGACGTCAAGGCGTCGATCAACTCCTACACGATGACGACGCTCTCTCTCGCCGCAGGAAAAGCCGCCATCGAGGACGAAACCTACTTTCAGCAAACGCTTGGAAAAATCATCAAGACGCGCGAGGAAACGAAGGCGTCTCTTCAAAAGCTTGGCTTTTCCGTCACGGAATCGAAGACGAACTTCCTCTTCGCGCGAAATCCCGACATCCCGGCACAAACGCTCTTCGAAACCTTGCGAAAGCGCGGCATCTATGTGCGCTACTTCAAGAAACCGCGCATCGACGAACACCTGCGCATCACCATCGGCACGGACGAGGACATGAAGCAGCTTCTCGAAGAACTCCGCTGCCTCAGCCAAAGGTGAAAAATGCGCCAGGACGGAGAAACGGAATGTAAGAAATCACGGAACATACGGAAAGGATGATTTTGTCTTGCAAAAGAACACGGAAAACACCAGCGGCAAGAACTTCCTGCAGAACCGCCACGCGAAGATGTTCGTGCTCATCGCTTGCCTCATGATCGCCTGCATCGCAGGCTGGCGCATCGCATGGAGCGAACTTCATACGGAAGATAACGCTGCGGAACCCTCGACGGCACAGACAACGGACAGCGGCGCTCCCGCAGCCGACCCTGCGAAAAAGACGCCGCCGAGCGGCAACTACGTCGTCGTCAGTGACGACTTCAGCAACCTCCAGATCACCGATGCGCAGACGCCCATCTACGACATCTATACGCTCGCCGAACGCCGCGAAAAAGGCCTTCCCACCGAGATGCCGGACCTCACCCCCTATACGATGCCGAATGTCGCCTACCTGACCTTTGACGACGGCCCCGACGCGAAGAACACGCCTGCCATCCTCGACATCCTGAAAGAGCGCGGCATACACGCCACCTTCTATGTCATCGGCAGCATGGCAGAAGCGCACCCCGACGTCCTCAAGCGCATCTTCGCCGAAGGCCATGCCATCGGCAACCACAGCTACAGCCACCGCTACGACATTCTCTATCCGAACAAGGAAAACTTCCTCGAAGAGATTGTCCACACCGATGAAGTGATCTACAACATTCTCGGCGTGCGTCCGCTCATCGTCCGCGCCCCGGGCGGTGCCGCCAGCATGTTCAAGCCCGGCTACAGCGCCATGCTCAAGGAAAACGGCTATGTGAACCACGACTGGAACGTCAGCAGCGAAGATGCGACGGGCAACAACGTCAGCGTACAGAAAATCCTCGGCTCGATCAGCTACACCTGCGCCAACCGCCCCAAGGATCGCGGTGCCATCGTCCTCATGCACAGCAAGGACGGCAAGGAAACGACGGTCGAGGCGCTGCCCGCCATCATCGACATGCTGCAGGGCGCAGGCTTCACCTTCGGCGTCATGACGCCGCGGACGGCGCAGCCGTGGTAAAGAAGCGCACGCAAAAATCGGGAAAAGCCGGCGAACGTGCAGAACTGCAAAGGAAGCTCAATCGTCTCCACGCGGATAAAAAAACGCCGAAGAAATCCTCCTCGTGGATGAAAAAGGCGATGCTCTGCACCACCCTGCTCATCCTCGTGCAAACTGCCCTCTGCCTCGGCGTCGCCGAATACATGTGGCAGAAGCAGAACCCGGACAAGCCCTCGCCGTTCCTCGTCGCCCTTCTCAATGGCAGCGACGCCGCGCAAAAAGAACTGCAAGAGCATTGGCAGAGCCTTACGAGCGCCGTGCGCGCCAAGCAAAGGGGCGGCGAGGCAGAGGCGGCGGAACGCAGCGTGCAGCAGGATTCTTCGGCTGCAGCAGCTAAGAGCGCACCACCTGTGCCGAAGCTCGCCGAACGCGGCAGCGACCAGGAAGCGCTGCGCGCCGACTTCTCCGCCATCCTCGCCCAAAAATCTCCCGACTGCTCCGTCTTCCTGCTGCGTCCGCGCGAAGAAAAAGAGCCGCTTCTCTACCAGTCGCATGCCATGCAGCCTGCGAGCATGATCAAACTCTTCATTCTCGCCTACGCCATGCAGCAGGCGAAAGACGGCACTATCTCCCTTGCCGAACCGCTCTCCATCACCGAGGCGAACATCGTCGGTGGCGCAGGGCAGCTCAACTGGTACGACAGGGGCAAGCAGCTCACGATCGAGCAGCTCTTGGAGCGCATGATCACGGACAGCGACAATACTGCGACGAACATCCTTATCGACCGCCTCGGCATCGAGAACATCGACGGCTACATCCGCCAGAAAGGATACGCAGACACGTGCCTGCAGCACAAGATGATGCTCTCCAACCAAGGCCGGCCGAACCTCTCCAGCGTCAAGGACATCGGCACGCTCCTTTCGCTCATCTACCGCGGCGAATGCGTCGACTATGAGCACGACAAAAAGATGCTGCAGATCCTCTCGCGCCAGAAGGACAAGGACTGTCTGCCCTCGGCACTCCCCGCCTTCCTCGTCGCGAACAAGACGGGCGAAATCACAGGCGTCTACGCCGACGGCGGCATCGCATGGAGCGACGCGGGCGACCTGATCCTCGTCGTCATGGACGAGAACTGCCGCGACCGCCAAGAGACGATTGCTCTCTTTCAGCGAATCGCCCAAAGAGCCGCCGCCTCGCTCTGATGCTTTGCAAACCGATGTCGTTGCCACCCATGTGATTTTCTGTTATACTGGAATGGCAGAGATATTGAAGAAGTTGTTTTAGTAGCAGCAAGGAGGTTTTTTCCATGGCAGAAGATACAGCTCCGCTCATGACGAGCAACGAAGGACTCGGCTCGATCCGCGTCGCCGATGAGGTCGTCAGCGTCATCGCGGGACTCGCGGCGATGGATGTCGACGGCGTCGCAGGAATGAGCGGCGGTCTCATCGGCGGCATCGCCGAGATGCTTGGCCGCAGGAATTTCTCGAAGGGCGTCAAGGTCGAAGTCGGCGAGCAGGAAGCCGCTGTCGATCTCTCCATCGTCGTGACCTACGGCGTCGACATCCGCCACGTCGCAACCGACGTACAGAAGAACGTGCGCCGCGCCATCGAGTCCATGACTGGTCTCAAGGTCGTCGAAACGAACGTACAGGTGCAGGGCGTCGTCTTCCCCGAAGAGGAGAAGGAAGAGCCTGCCGCACGCGTGCGCTGAAGAAGAAGCTCCATGAGGCAGGCGCCCCATGGAGCTTCTCTCGTAAAAGAGCCATTTTGAAGGAACTCTAATATTTGATAAGGAGGTTTTCATGCAGATACAGAAGCGCGACATCGCGCTCTCCATCGTCTTGACCGTCATCACCTGCGGCATCTACGGACTTTACTGGATGTACAAGCTGACGAACGAGATCCACGCTCTTTCGGGCAAGCCGCGCACGGTGGACGGCGGCACGGCCGTACTCTATACGATCCTCACCTGCTCTCTTTACTTCTACTACTGGCTCTACAAGATCGGCGGCGAACTCGTCGAACTGCGCCGCGAAAACGGCTTGTCTCCCGACTCCGTGAGCAACAAGACGTATACGATCGTCACCATTATCATGACAATCATCTACATCGTCTTCACGATGCTCGAATACACCTTCCAATTCATTCTCAGCGCCGCTGCGGAAGCCGCCCCGATGCATCACGATTCCACCGAAGATGCCATGGCCATCGGCATTGTCATCCTGGCATTCATCATCGGGCTTCTCGTCACTGCCATCGTTCAGGCCATTCTTTCCGGCATCGTCCTCTGGGCGGTCTACAAGCGCAAGGACGACAGTCCGACGCTCGTTTACCTGCTCATGGCGATTCTGCGCACCTACAATTTCACCATGGCATTCCTGCAAGCCTCGCTCAACGACTTTCTGCAGCAAAGGAACTGCGGCGCACCGTCCGAACCCATCTTTTCGGCAGATGCACCGCGCGTATCTCTGCAAAAGCCGCACGCCTAGCGCTCGCCAAGAGCCACCGTTTTTATCCTGTTCAACCAGAAAGGAAGATTCCTCATGACAAAAAGAAGCATTCCCCTTGCCATCGTTCTTTCCTTCATTACCGTCGGTCTCTACGCCCTTTATTGGGTCTATATGCTCACCGAAGACGCCCATGCAGCAGCAGGCGAGCGTACGACAGCTTCAGGCGGCATGGTCATCCTCTTCTCCTTCCTCACCTGCGGCATCTACAGCTTCTACTGGCTCTACAAGATGGGCGAGACCATCGTCATGGCGAAGCAGAAACGCGGCATGACGGCAGACACGAACCTCCCCATCATCTATCTCGTCCTCGCCCTCTTCGGCTTCGGCATCATCAGTTACGCCTTGATGCAGAGTGCGCTCAACGCCATCATCGACCACGATGGCGGCGCATCACAGGCTTTCTAAATCATGAACGATACAAAAAGCAAGAAGCCGTCCGCTCTCGGGCGGTTTCTTTTTGCCGCAAAAAACATCACAGGCAATGCAGAAGGAGCAGCAAGATGGCTTGCTGCCGAGCAGCGAACACGCGCCAAGGTCATTTTTCAGCGCTATGCCCTGCTCCTCGCCGTCGGCATCGCCTATCTCATCTTCTGCCGCACGACGGGGCTCAGCCTGCCATGCCCCTTCCACGCCATGACAGGACTCGACTGCCCCGGCTGCGGCATCACTCGATTGATGCTCTCGCTCTCCGAAGGCGACCTCACTGCCGCGTTCCATGCGAATGAAGCCATATTCATGCTAGGCCCGATTCTGTGCATCTTTCTCCTGCGCGACGATCTACATTGGATTCTGCACGGCGAAAGAAAAGAACCGCCTCGCCCCTTCGTTTTCTTCCTCCTCATCGTCTTCGCAGCTTTTACGATCTGGCGCAATTTTTTGCGGTAAGCAGATGATCGGGATACTCATGGGAGGTTGGCTTGCAGTTTCCTCAAGTTCCCTCCCTCAATATGTCCAAATAAGATTCCTGCCTATTTAAGGAAGCACCGATAAATTCAGCCGCCCATCTTCACACATCTGCGCTGTCCTCTCGTCGTCGACAAAATCTCGACGTAGCACCGTTACGCCTGTGTTTTGTCTCCTTGCTGAGCCGTCCAAGAGGCAAGTCCGAAGGACGCAGGCGATTGGGCAAAGGCTCGTATGCGAAAACGTCCCAAGAATGCAAGCGCGAAGCGCGCCGCATGATTGGTTGACGTTGACCGCTATAGATACAGCGCATCTGTGCAAATCTGGGCGACCTCATTTTA
>NZ_ALNM01000028.1:0-140107 GCF_000292955.1 Selenomonas sp. CM52 | reverse complement strand
ACAGCGTTCATGTGAATCCCTCCAAAACAATAGATTTGTAGCAATGGTAAACCAAACTCCTCATTGCCGATTCGATCTATTGAGGGTTGACACGAACGTGCAGAAGCGCAGTTCTACCTGCATAAAACGAACTGCTGGGAATGGGAGGATGGATGACGGACTTAATTGCGGACGTAATGTTCCAGGAATCACGCGTCAGACCAATGCACTCTCATTCTACAGCTTAGGTAATGAGGTAGACAAGGAGCGGTCGCGTACCGCTTCCCTGATCTATAAATCTATTGTAATAGGAATCACTGATAAATTCAGCCACCCATCTTTACACATCTGCGCCGTCCTCTCGTCGTCGACAAATCCTCGACGTAGCACTGCTACACCTCCGGTTTGTCTCCTCGATAGAACCGGCGCATCTGTGCAAATCCGGGCGACTTCATTTTATCAGTGCTTCCTGAGTCACTGAGGCGAATGCCTTGGGAAGGCGCAGGCGAGTGATGAGCTGAAGCCAGGAGAACTGCCTGATGGACAATCGCCATTTGACCTGCGAGTGATGGGAAGGGGATTAAGGAAGCGCCGTTTGGCGTTTCCTCGGCTGCACGAACGCAATCCTCCCGGCGAAATTGCCGGGGATTTTTTGCGCCGCCCTTATGCGCCTTTTCTGCTTCGCAGGAGGGGCGCTTTATTTTGGGAAAGGGTGATGTAGATGAAAGGCAAGAAACATCTGACATGGGCGGTGTTCGCGGCAGTTGCGGGCATGAGCTTTGCGGGCGAGGCGTATGCGGCGGAAAATGCGGCGGCAGGAAAGGCGGCAGCGAAAACGACGCAGGTGCAGGAACAAAGTGCGGAAACTGCAGAAAGCGGCGGTCATGATTTGCCCGATACGCTCGTGACGGCGCAGCGCAGGCGGAAGAGCGAGCTCGATACGCCCGCGACGACGACGATCATCACGGCGAAGGACATCGAAAAGGCAGGCTATCGCAACGTATTTGAGGCGATCGACCAGCAGATCGGCTCGACGAGCACGTCCTACGGCGAGGCAGGACAGGATTTCGGCTTCAGCGCAGGACGCATCACGCTGCGCGGCTATGACAGGGGCACGCTTGTCATGGTCAACGGCGTGCCGATGAATCTCAAGAACTATCCGAGTACGGAAAATATACCCGCCGCCATGGTCGAGCGCATCGAGATCGTCAAGGGCGCGGCATCGACGCTCTATGGCAGCGAGGCGATGGGAGGCGTCATCAACATCATTTTGAAGAAACCGAAAGCAGGCGAGGAAGCTGTCAAGGCGAGTGTGACGGCGGGGAACTACTTCAAGAAGGCAGAAGTATTTTTCCAAGGCGACCGCTTCATGCTCGATGTGAGCAGGGAGTGGTCGAAGGACATCCCCCATTCCAATGCGTTCGGACTGGATAAGGTTTCCTGGATCGATTGGTGGGTTGGCAAGGGACAGAAGAATCGCTTGGGGGCAAGCGTTGCGCTCACGGATGAGCTGTCCTTGAACTACAACTATACGGAAGGCAATATTACGCGCGGTGGCATCAAGTACAAAAAGGCCGGAAATCATCTTGTGAAGACGGCGACAAAATATGACTATCGCTTCGAAGATTATCGGCATACGGCGAATCTCGTTTATCAGGGCAAGGAAAACGGCATCCATGCAGTCCTTGGCTATAACTATCGCAAGGTTGACGGCTATGATTATGTCAAGCATGCAAAGGTCGACTCCAATGCTGTGCTGGACGGCGAAATTTTCGATGTGCAGAAGACTTGGAAGATGGGAGTCGATTCCTTGATTCTTGGGTATTCTTATAAGCGCGAGGCTGTGGATCTTATCGAGAAAAAGAAGGATGCAACGCGCACGGGCAATGCACTTTACGCTTCCTACAGCAAGCAGTTCACGCCGCGTTTCAACTTCACGCTCGGTCTGCGCGGCGAGTGGATCAACGATCCCGAAAAAGATCAAAGCGTTTTTATGCCGCAGTTCCAGACAGACTACAAGCTTGACAAGGATACGGCATGGTACATCAACGTCGGCAAGGCGTTTCAGATGCCGACGGTGGATGATGTGTTCCGTTACAAGAATATGAATCCGCAAGGATTGAGGCCGGAAAACGGCTGGACGTATGAGACAGGCATCAAGCATCGCCATGGCAACGATACATGGAAAGCGGCTGTCTATCACATGGATATGAAAAACAAGCTCGGTTGGGCAAAGGATGCGAAAGGCGATTATTATGCAGTAAATAAAGGCGATTTCCGCAATACGGGATTTGAAGCTGAATATATGAAGCGCTTCAACGATACGTGGAGCGTCACTGTTGGCGCAGGCTATTCCAATCCCCAAGTGCAGGATCCCGCCGGCAAGAAGCGGGAATGGGTGCAGGATGCAGGACGCATCGAAGGTCTTGTGCGCGTCGACTACAAGAAGGATAAATGGCAGGGGAATCTGAATCTCAAGTACCTCGGCGATCGTGAGTATTACAAGCCGTCGTCTGGAACAGCGCAGGATGTGCCCGACAAGCTGCAGCTCAATATGAATCTCATCTATACGGCGGGAAAGAACGATACCGTGACGCTCGGCGTCTACAACCTCTTGGACAGGGAAAACTACTCGAACCGCTACGGCAACCTCGATCTGCCGCTGAATTTCCGCCTGACCTATGCGCATACGTTTTGACATCGTGCGGCGCGGCGGTGCGCTGGCGCTTCTTTTGGCCGCGAGTTTTCTCCTCTGCGCCTGTGCGCGAGGAGGAACGGCGGCAGAAGAGGATGAGGGCGAGTTTTTCCGCGGCGTCGATGATATGGGGACGAAGATCGTGCTGCACGAGAAGCCGCAGCGCATCGTGTCGCTCAATCTCGGCACGGATGAAATCCTGCTCGCGCTCGCGCCGCCCGAACAGATTGCGGCGCTTTCCTCCTATGTGGACGATGCGGGACTTTCGTGCATGGCAGAGGCGGCGAAAGCCGTACCCGTCAAGCTGCACGACAAGAGTCCCGAGCGCGTGCTCGCACAGCATCCCGACCTTGTGCTCACGACGGACAGCGTGCCGAAGGAACTCGTGGCGAGTATGCGCGATCTGGGCCTGACGGTCTTTGTTTCCAAAACGCCCAGGAGCATAGATGCGGTTTTTCCGCGCATCGAGTCCATCGGCAAGGTGATCGGCAGGGAAGAGGAAGCGGCGGCCTTGACTGGAAGGCTGCATGAACGCTTGGCGGATGTGACGCGGCGCACGGAGGACATTCCCGAAGACGAGAGGCCGATCGTCGTCGCCTTCGCTTTCAGCGGCGTCTTTGGGCGGCGCGACGACCTCTTCGACGACATGTGCCGCCATGCCGCGCTCAGAAACGGCGCAGCGATGGCGGGTCTCACGAAGGACAACAGCATCTCCATGGAGCAGGTCGTCGCGCTCGACCCCGACGTGTTCCTGCTGCCGTCATGGAGCGCCGAGGGGGAAAAGACGGAAGAATTCCGTGAGAAGCTGCGCAATGACCCGTTGTTCAAGCATGTAAAGGCGGTGCGCGAGAACCGTCTCTACTGCGTGCCCGATACGTACCGCTACAGCGCCTCGCAAAATGCCGTCGAAGCCGTCTATGTGCTGGCAAAGACCGTTTATCCTGAGCGTTTTGCCGATGAAGGCGGCGCGAGTGCAGGAAATTGATGCTTGATGTGCAAACGTGCCGGAAAGGGGCGGCGATGGGGCTGAAGATGCTGGTGCTGAGCCTGACGGGAGACTGCAACCTCGCCTGTCGCTATTGCTATGCAAGCGGCCAAGCGAGGCACACGATGGCATGGGAAACGGCGCGGCGGGCTGTCGATCTGGCTGCCTCCTGCGGGGAGCCGTTTCTCCTGCAGTTTTCGGGCGGCGAACCTCTGCTTGCATTGCCTCTCCTTGCACGTATCGCCGCCTATGTGCGCGATCATCGCATCGAGGCGCACATGGCTGTTCAGACGAACGGCACGTTGCTGACGGAAGAGGCGGTGAACATCCTATGCGATTCCAATATTGGCATCGGCGTGAGCCTCGACGGCAGACCTGCGCTGCATGATCGCCAAAGGCAATATTCGGACGGCAGAGGTTCTGCCGCTGACGTGGCGGCGGGCATCGAGCGCCTTGCGCGGCGCGGCGTCGGTATCGGATTGACGTGCGTCGTGACGGCGGAGAATGTCCACAGCCTGACCGATGTCGTCGATATGGCCTATTACTTCGGCAATGTGCATCGCGTCGGTTTCGACCTCCTGCGTGCGCAGGGGCGCGGCACGAACGCCGCTTTGCCGCGAGAAAGCGATATGGCGGCGGCGATGCGCGAGGTTTTCGCTCGGCGCGAGGCGCTTTATCGCTTGACGGGACGCCGCCTCGCCATATCGCAGGAGGAGCAGGCGAGAGACATCGCAGGGCGCTGCGGGAGCGATTTTTCCCACTGCTATGCGATGAACGGCGAAGGCGTCCACGTAGATGCCGATGGCGGCATCTACGCGTGCTCCTCTTTTGTCGGTGATGAGCGCTTCTTCCTAGGCGCTGTTATACAGGGCGTGAATTTGCGTCGTCAGCAGGAAGTATCTGCCAAGATGCAGCGGAGCATGGATTTTTGCCGGCGATGCCCCGATTTTGCCGCCTGCGGAGGCGGCTGCTTCGCGCGCTGGCTGGGAATGGAACAAGAAGGGCCGTGTGGGGCGGAATGTGCGTTGAAGAGAGTGGCAGTATCGGCAGTTTTCGAAAAGGAAGGGTACCGTGCGGAGTAAGGTCTTCAAGATAGATTCCAAAATTTGGAGAAAGGGAAAACCTGCATGATGAAAAAGACGTATCCCTTTTCTGCCATCGTGGGGCAGGAAGAGATGAAGAAGGCGCTTTTGCTCAATATCGTCATGCCGTCCTTGGGCGGCGTGCTGATCAAGGGCGAGAAGGGGACGGCGAAGTCGACCGCCGTGCGCGCCGCCGCGGGGCTGCTGCCCGCCATGCGGGCGGTGGCGGGCTGTGCGTGCCGCTGTGACCCTGCGGCGCCGGAGTTTTTCTGCGACGATTGCCGCAGGAAGGCTGCGGCGGGCGCACGCATGAAGGAGGAGAGCGTCCCCATGCGCGTCGTGGAGCTTCCCGTCAGTGCGACGGAGGATCGCGTCGTGGGCACGCTCGATATCGAGGCGGCGATCCGGCATGGCAGGAAGGAGTTTGAGGCGGGCATCCTCGCGGAGGCAAACCGCAGCATTCTCTATGTCGATGAAATCAATTTGCTCGACGATCACATCGTTGACATCCTGCTCGATTCAGCGGCGATGGGCGTCAATACGGTGGAGCGCGAGGGCATTTCCTATGCGCATCCTGCACGCTTCGTGCTCGTGGGCACGATGAATCCCGAAGAGGGCGACATACGTCCGCAGCTGCTTGACCGGTTCGCCCTTTCGGTGATGGTGAAGGGCGAGCGCGAGGCGAAGGATCGCATCGAGGTGGTGAAGAGGCGCATCGCTTATGAGCAGGATGCGGAGGACTTTGCAGCGTCCTACGAGGGGCGGCAGGAGGCATTGCGCGAGCGAATCGAAAGGGCGCGCTCTCTCCTCAAAAGCGTCGCCGTGGCAGATAGAATGCTGGAAAAGGCGGCGCACATCTCGCTCGCGCTCGGCGTTGACGGGCATCGCGCCGACATTACGCTCATCAAGGCGGCGATGGCGAATGCCGCCTTCTCGGGGCGCACGGAGGTCGCAAAGGAAGATATGAAGGCCGTCAGCCGCCTCGTGCTCGCGCATCGCCTACGCCGCCGCCCCTTCGAGGAGGGCGAGGTCGACTGGTCTGCCGTGGATGATGTACTGGCTTGAGGAGATGGGCATGGAATATCCGCGCTATCCGTTTACCGCTGTCGTCGGTCAGGAGCAGGCGAAGAGGGCGCTTCTTCTCGCGCTCGTGAATCCGCGCACGGGCGGCTTGCTCATTTCAGGCAACCGCGGCACGGCGAAATCTGTCCTCGTGCGTGCGGCAGCGCCGTTCACGCCGACGGGGAGTCTCGTCGAACTGCCGCTCGGCGCGACGGACGATATGGTCTTCGGCAGCCTCGATGTGGATGCGGCCGTGCGGAACGGCGAGCGTCGTCTGCGCCATGGACTCCTGCATCGTGCGGCGCATACGCTCATTTACATGGACGAGGTGAACCTCCTGCGCGAGGAGGTCTTGAAGTCTGTCTTAGAGAGCGCGTCGGCGGGGATGTTTTCCTTGGAACGCGACGGCATATCAGCGGTCGAGGAGATAAGTTGCATCCCTGTCGGGACGATGGATCCCGCAGAAGGCGTGCTCTCGCCCGTGCTGCTCGACAGCTTCGGCATGTTCGCAGCGATGGATGATGTGGAAGAGACGGAGCAGCGTGCTGAGATCGCGCGGCGCGTGCTCGCCTTTGAGCGTGCGCCAAAAGCTTTCTACCGCATGTATGCGCAGCAGGAAGCCGAGCTGCAGCAGAAGACGGCACGAGCGCGAGAGATGCTTCCTGCTGTGGAAGTTTCCCGTGCCATCCTGCATCTCGCTGCGCAGTACGCCGCACGTGCCCTTTGCGTGGGAAATCGCGCCGAAATCTATCTCGTGGAAGCGGCGCGCGCCTTGGCGGCGCTCGCCGGGCGCATCTATGTGATGCCGCAGGACATCGAGGAGGCTGCTCTCTTCGTGCTCGCGCATCGCATGAGCCGAAAAAAGGAACAGCGCGAAGAGAGAAGCAGACAGCAGAAAGAGCCGCAGGAACAGGAACAACCGCAGGAACAGCAAGCTGAGCCGCAGGAAGAGTCGGAAGATGAGGCGGATGATGCGGCGGAGGATGAACGCCCGGACGATAATTTGACGAGAGATGCGATGGGCGGAGAATCGAAAGAGCAGGAAGCCGATACAGGAGGAACGCAGGAAAAAGCGGCGCAGACCGACGAGGAGCGAACGTCGCCTGCAGATGGCGATTCGGGCGGCGAAAATAGAGATGAGACGCACTCCATAGAAACGGTTATGGCGCGGCTTTCTCTCCTGCGCGAGGCGGTGTGCGGGAGGAAGGGCAAGAGCGGCAGACGCGCAATCGTGCAGCTTGACGTGCCGACGGGACGTCCTTGGCGCACATCGCTGCCGCGCAGCGGACGGCGCATCGACCTCGCCTTTGCCGCTACGCTTCGCGCGGCGGCGCCTTATCAGCGGCAGAGGCATGGCGAGCAGGCCGTCGTCATACGCGCCGAGGATCTGCGCGTATGGATTCGGGCGCGTCGTGCCGCCGCGAACATCCTCTTCCTCGTCGATGCAAGCGGCTCTATGGGCGCGAAGGAGCGCATGAAGATGGTGAAGGGCGCGGTGCTCGCCCTCCTGCGCGAAGCGTACCAAAAGCGTGACCGCGTGGGACTGATCGCCTTTCGGCGCACGAGCGCCGAAACGCTCTTGCCGATGACGCGAAGCGTGGAGCTGGCGGAAAAGGCGCTGCGTTCTTTGCCGACGGGCGGCAAGACGCCGCTCGCGGAGGGACTTGCCGCCGCGCTTAAGATGATGGATGAGCTCGGTCGCAAGGAAGGCGCGGAGACGGTGCTCGTGCTCGTGACAGACGGCAGGACGAATGTTTCTGTAGCGGGGAAGGCGAAGGAGGAGGCGCTGCGCGCAGCGGAGGAGATCGCGCGAAGAGACGCGCACTGTATCGTGCTCGATACGGAGAAGAGCTTTCCGAAGGTGGGACTGGCGCCTGAGATCGCGCAGCGCATGAATGCGGGATATGCCACGTTGGAACGTCTTTGTGCCGAAGGTGTATTGGAAGTCATGCGGCGTTTTCGCGATATGCAAGAGTGATGGTGCGTGATGGAGGAGCAAAAGCAGATGGAATTGGCAAGACTGACGACGGGCGACATCGCTTATCGCTATGACAAGAGCATCGTTTTGGTTTTCAGCGGGCCGCGCAAGGTACTGAGCACTTCGCTTTACAATGGCGGCTACCATGAGGATTTCGAGGCGGTGTTCAACCGCGATATGACGCAGGGATCGGGAATGCCCTGCGAGTCCTTCGCACCGACGTACGTCGAGAGCATGAAGATCGTGGCGGAGCGGCTTGGTCTTGCGCCGGAATTGACCTCGGGCATGGGTACGGCGGCGCACATGGAAAACGCCTCTATCGTGTCGCGAAGCTACAAGGAACTGACCGTAACGGCGATCGTAACGGGCGGCGTGGAAACGAACGGCGGGCGCGTCGGCGATCCTGCATCCTACTACAAGACGGCGGAGAAAAAATGCGGCACGATCAACATCATGCTCGTCATCGACGCCGATCTGCCGCCCGGCATCCTTGCGCGTGCTCTCGTGACCTGCACGGAGGCGAAGACGGCGGCGCTGCAGGAACTCATGGCGCCGAGCCGCTATTCCACAGGACTCGCCACGGGTTCGGGCACGGATCAGACGATCGTCGTCGCCAACAGCGAATCGCCGCTCTTCTTCGAGGGTGCGGGCAAACATTCCAAGCTCGGCGAGCTCATCGGTCTCGCCGTCATGGCGGCAGTCAAGGAAGCGCTCAAAAGGCAGTCGGGTCTTACGCCCGCGCAGCAGCACGACCTGCTGCGCCGCCTGCGCCGCTTCGGCGTCACGGAAGAAGCGCTGTGGCAGCGATATAGGGAAGAGGCGGGTGCCGATCCCTTGATCAAGGCGCAATTCATCACTGCTTTGGAAAAAGTGACCGCCGTGCCGGCGCTTTTTCCCTTGGGCGTGCTCTTCATCCATCTTTACGACGAGTATCTTTGGGGGCTTTTGGAAAAAGAAGAAACTTGGGAAGCAGCGGAAACACTGCTGAAAGAGATGGCAGAGGTTCTTTTTCTTTCGTTGAAAGAAAGCGTGTCCATGCAGGACGACTATATGAAGTCGATGGAGCATCTCCTCGTGTATGCCGTCATCGAGCGCGGCCGCGAAACTTTAGGGGAAACGGCGTCGAAGGAAACACATGCCGATGTCGGTGCATGAACGAGGGGAAAGCAGGAGGTGCAGCGAAATGAAAATGACGGTCTATACGAATATTCAGCGCGTGTCTGCGCTCGTCTGCCGCGCATGGGAAAAGTGTGCGGCGGCGCTGCCTGCGCTTGAACTTGTCGTTCGTACGGCAGACGGTATGGAAGCATGGCGCAGTTTCGAGGAAAAGGCTGATCTTTGTCTATTCTTCTGGATGGGCACAGGGTTGGATAACCCCTTCCTGCAGCAGGCGTCGCGCACTTTGCAGAAGAGTCGTGCGCCGCATTTGATTCTCGTGGACAATGCCGAGCATGACAAGGTCAGCTATGGCTTCTCGGCAGAGGAAATCGCTCTCGCCTGGCAGTATTTCCGCTGCGACGGCGAGGAGAATATGAAAAACTTCCTGCTATATCTTGCGCGGAAAATGGGGTTTTCCTGTGCGCCGGAACCGCCGCGCATACTGCCTTGGCACGGCATATACCACCCCGATTGGCACGGCGATTGTCAGGACATTGAGGGCTATCATGCCGCGCATTGTCGTGACGACCGGAGGACGATCGGCGTCATCTTCTATCGTTCGGAGTGGATTGCAGGGGACTTCACCTATCACACGGCATTGATTCGTGCGATAGAGGCGCAGGGACTCAATGCCGTCGCAGTCTTTTCCAATTCCTATCGCGACGAGCGCGTGGAGTCGCCGACGCTCTTTGACGCCATGAAGCGATACTTCTGTCGCGACGGGAAGACCGTCGTCGACGCCATCATCACGACGATGAAGTTTTCCATCAAAGCGGGCGGTACGCGCATAGAAGACCTCTATGCGCTCGGCGTGCCGCTTCTTGAGGCGTATACGGTGCTTGCGCCCAAGGAAGAATGGGAAAGGTCGCCTGCGGGTCTCGACCCGATGGAGGTGTCCTTCAGCGTCTGTATGCCGGAGTTCGACGGCGTCCTTCATGCCGTGCCGATTGCGGCGAAGGTGCTCGATGAGACGGGAACGCCTCGCTATGCGCCGCTTGAGGAGCGCATGGAGCGTCTGGCGCGAAAGGCGAAGAAGTGGGCGAATCTGCGCCATAAGGCGAACGGCGAGAAGAAGATAGCCATCGTCTTTCACAACTATCCGCCGACGAATGCGAACATCGGCAGTGCGGCGGGGCTTGACTCGCCAGAGAGCGTGCGCCGCCTGCTCGCGAGGATGCGTGAGGCGTGCTATCGCGTCGATTTCGTGCCGGAGAGCAGCCAAGAGCTCATGGATATTCTTACGAATCACGCGACGAATGACCGCCGCTTCATGAGTGAAGAGCGGGTAAAGAATGCCGACGGACAGCTTACGGCGGCGCAGTATGAAAGATTCTTCAAGGAGCTGCCGCAAAAGGTCAAGGAACATCTGAGAAAGGATTGGGGCGAAGCGCCGGGCGAGGTGTTCAACTACGACGGCACGCTGCTCGTGCCCGGCACGCTCAACGGCAATATCTTTCTCACGGTGCAGCCGCCGCGCGGCTTCGGCGAGGATCCAGGCAAGCTGCTGCATTCGCCGGACGCCGCGCCCACGCATCACTACATCGGCTTTTATCACTGGCTGCGCGATCTGTGGCAGGCGGACGCCGTCGTCCACGTCGGCACGCACGGCTCCTTGGAGTGGCTGCCGGGCAAGAGTACGGCGCTCTCGAACGAATGCTATCCCGACGTCTCGCTCGGCGATCTGCCCGACGTATATCCCTACTGGATCACGATTGTAGGCGAGGGCATACAGGCAAAAAGGCGCGGCGCAGCGTGCCTCATCAGCCATCTTTCGCCGCCGATGCAGCTCGCGGGCGCTTTCGACGAGCTGCAGGAGCTTGAGCAGGCGCTCGACGAGTACGTTCATTTCCGTGCGGCTCAGCCTGACAATCTGGCAGCGGTACAGGAAATCGTGCGCGAGAAGGCGGCGCTCTGCCATTTCGAGGATTCCATCGAGGAAGGCGAGGACTTCGACGCCTATGTCGCTGCTTTGCACAATTATGTGACGGACATCAAGAACATGCAGATCCGCACGGGACTTCATATCCTCGGGCAAGTTCCGGAAGCTGAAAAACTCTTAGACCTCGTGCTCGCGCTCGTGCGCGTCGAGCATGGCGGCGAGCCGTCGCTCCTGCGTCTCATCGCCAAGGAAGAGGGCTACGATTACGAAGAGCTTTTGGAGCATAGCGAACGCATGACGGAGGACGGCATGACGTACGGCAGAAAGCTCGATGCGGTGGAAGACCTCATGCGCCTGCTTCTCGTGCGCCTCGCCGCGCGCGCCTACATGCCGCAGGCGGCGAGAGAAGCGTTGGCTTTGGAACCGTTCGCCTCGTACAGTGCAGCGGGCAGGGAAGGACTTCTGGCGGCGCTCGGCGAAGTTACGGAGAAGATCGTGCCGCGTCTCCTGCGCACGGAGGAGGAGTTGACGGGCACGCTCCGCGCCCTTTCGGGCGGCTATATCGAGCCGGGACCAGCGGGAGCGCCGACGACGAACGGCGCAGACGTCCTGCCGACGGGACGCAACTTCTACGGACTCGATCCGCGCTGTCTGCCGACGCCCGCGGCGTGGGAGTACGGCAAGGAACTGGGCGATGCGCTCGTCGAGCAGTATATCAGCGAGGAGGGACGCTACCCGGAGGCGGTCGGCATCGTCTTCTGGGCAGGCTCAAACATGCGCAGTCATGGACAGTGCATAGCCGAGCTGTTCTACCTCATGGGCGTGCGCCCCGTCTGGCAGAGACCGTCGCAGCGCGTCGTCGGGCTTGAGGTCATCCCTCTCGCCAAGCTCAAGCGGCCGCGCATCGACGTGACGGCGCGCATCAGCGGTCTCTTCCGCGATGCCGTGCCGAACGCCATTCGCTGGGTCGACGAGGCTGTGAAGCTTGCAGCAGCGCAGGATGAGAACGAAGATGAAAATTTCGTACGCAAGCACATCCTCGCGGACACGGCATGGCTCGAAGAGCAGGGCGAAGAGCATACTCTCGCTTGGGAACGCGCCTCGTGCCGTATCTTCGGCGACCCGCCGGGCGCTTACGGCGCGGGCGTCGGCGACCTTTTGGAGTCGAAGGCATGGCAGACGCTCGACGATCTTGCGGCTGTCTACACGCGCTTTTCGGGCACGGCTTACGGTGCGGACGGCATGGCGCGCGGCTACGATCCCGAGCTTTTCCAGCGGCGCATGAAGGAGCTTGATGTCACGGTCAAGAACGAGGACACGCGCGAGACGCACATGTTCAGCTCGGACGATTATAACGCCTACCACGGCGGCATGATCGCCACCGTGCGTGCGCTCACGGGCAAGGCGCCGCGTTCCTACAGCGGCGATACAAGCGACCGTCAGCGCATCGTCGTGCGCACCGTCGCCGCAGAAGCCGAGCGGCTGTTCCGCGGCGAGGCGATGAATCCGAAATTCATCGAGGGCATGAAAGAGCATGGCTACAAGGGAGCGTCCGACCTTGCGAATTATCTCGCGCACAGCTATCAATGGGATGCGACGAGCGCCGTCATGGAGGATTGGATGTACGAAGGATATGCGCGCAAGTATGTGCTCGATGCGTCGATGCAGGAGTGGCTGCAGGAGGTCAACCCCTGGGCGCTGCACCGCATGGCGGAAACGCTCTTAGAAGCA
The DNA here is from genome assembly GCF_000292955.1 of Selenomonas sp. CM52. Lineage (NCBI taxonomy): Bacteria > Bacillati > Bacillota > Negativicutes > Selenomonadales > Selenomonadaceae > Selenomonas > Selenomonas sp. CM52. Next base: position 127,558 of record NZ_ALNM01000028.1, on the reverse strand, counting down.
GAGCAGCGCGGCTTGTGGAAAGCGCGTGAGGAGACGAAAGAGGAATTGCGTGAGCTGTTCCTCTCCATCGAGGGCGATTTGGAAGAGAGGGCGGAACAAATTGTATAAGGCAAAGAAGTATCCGCGATTTGCCGCAGTCGTCACATGCGCCACGCTCCTTTTTGCGCTCTTTCTGACGGGCTGCATGGGCGAAAAGGAGGAGGCGTCGAGCGCGTACCGTGTGACCGATGCGGAGGGAACTGTCGTCGAGATTCCGCATAAGCCCCGGCGCATCTTGACGATCAGCGCGGGCACGGATGAAATGATGCTCGGTCTTGTCGAGCCGGAGCGCATGGCGGCAGTCAACGACTCGCTCGCGGACGAGAAGCATACGAATGTGCCGTGGGTGCGCGGGAAAATTCCCACGGTCATCACGCGCAGTCCGTCTGTCGAGCAGGTCGCCGCGCTCTCGCCCGACCTCATCATCGTCACGCCGTGGCTTCCCCGCGAGAACGCTGATGCCATGCGCGAGCTTGGCGTGCCGGTCGTCGTCTGCCGTGCGGCGGCGACGATGGAGGACATCCATGCCAACATCCGCCTCTTTGCAGCAGCCGTCGATGAGAAGGAGCGCGGCGAACGGCTGATCGCGAAGATGGAGGAAAAGCTCGCGGAGATCGAAGAGAAGATGAAGGATGTTCCCGAGGAAAAGAAGCACAAGAGCATCGCGCTCATCTCCATCATGCCCAACTACGGCGGCGCCGGCTGTACCTTCGACGAGCTTTGCAGCCATACGGCGTCGATCAACGCAAAGGCCGCTGCAGGAAACCGCATGGGACAGGAGATGACGAAGGAGCAGCTCGTCGCGGCGAATCCCGACTACATCTTCCTTCCGAGTTACGAAGACGCAGAAACGCGTGAAGAGAATTACGGCAGGCAGTACATGGAAGATCCGTCTCTTCAGCAGATGACAGCCGTGCGGGAAAAGCAGATCGGCCATCCGTGGGCGCGTTACGTCTACAATCTTTCACAGAACATCGTCTTCGGCGTGCAGGAAACGGCATGGATTCTTTACGGTGACGCTTTTCGCCAATCGCGTCAGGAATTTCTCTCGGCGGTGGAGTAAAGATGTAAAGAAAGGCGGCTTTGAGATTGAAAAAGATTGCGTTTTACGGCAAGGGCGGCATCGGCAAATCGACGACTGCCGCCAATGTATCGGCGGCGTTTTCGCGCGGGGGAAAGAAGGTCTGTCAGATCGGCTGCGACCCGAAGAACGATTCGACGCGGCTTCTCCTGGGGCGCATTGCGCCGCTCACTGTGCTCGATGCAGAGCGCAGCAAGAAGGGCGCGGCACTCTCTCTTGCAGAAATCGCGCATGAGGGATACGGCGGTGTGCGCTGCATTGAGGCGGGCGGCCCCGAGCCGGGCGTCGGATGCGCGGGGCGCGGCATCATCGTGGCGCTCGAAAGGCTCAAGGCGCTCCATGCGTTTGACGATGTCGATGTCGCCATCTACGATGTACTCGGCGACGTCGTCTGCGGTGGTTTCGCCGTGCCGATACGAGAGGGCTATGCCGAGGAAATCTACATCGTTTCCTCGGGGGAGCTCATGTCGCTCTACGCGGCGAACAACATCGCCAAGGGCGTGCGCCGCTTCGCTGCGCGAGGCGTCGTGAAGCTCGGCGGCATCATCGGCAACGGGCGCGATGTCGCACGCGAGAAGGAGCTTTTGGAAGCCTTTGCCGCACGCCTCGGCACAAAGCTCATCGCCTACATCCCGCGCTCTGCCGCCGTACACGAGGCGGAGATCCATCGGCAGACGCTCATCGCCTACGCGCCGGATTCCGCACAGGCGAAGGTTTACGAAGAACTTGCGGCGGCGATTGAGGGAAATAAAAACCTAGTCATCCCCAAGCCGATGGCGTTTGAAGAGTTGGAAGATCTGGTGGAAAGCTATGGGAACTGAAGCGAAACGTGTGGTGATGCGCCGCACGAATTGCAGCTGCAGCATGCCGGGCGTCTGGCGTGCGCTTTCCTTCGTGCGCGGCGCTCTCGTCATCTTCCACAGCCCGCGTCCGTGCGCTCACATCGCCCATGGCATGGATGTGGGAAGTTTCCATCGCCTTCGTGCGGCGGGAACGAAGGTGCGCCTCTCGCCTGTGCCGCTTCTGACAAGCTCGTTGTCGGACGCAGAGGCGATTTTTGGCGGCGAGGGTCGTCTGCGCGAGTGCATACGCTTCGCCGCAGAAAAATATCAGCCGCAAGCGATATTTATCGCCAATTCCTGTGTGAGCGGCGTCATCGGCGACGATACGTACGCCGTGGCTGAGGAGATGGAGCAAGAGCTTGGCCTGCCCGTCAGCGCCGTCTCGGCGCACGGCTTTCTTGACGGCGAGTATTATGCAGGCTACCTTGACGCTGCACGCGTGCTCGTCGATCGCTTCATGAAGCCGGCAGAGCGCCGTGCGGGAAGCGTCGTGCTGCTCGGCGACTGCGGCGGCGTCCACGGCGAGTACGTGAAGGAATTGTGCCGCTTGCTCGGGTTTCTTTCCCTGCGCGTCGAGGGGCAGTTTCCGTCGTATCTCGCCCTGTCTGAGATGGATGTCGTGCCGGCAGCGGAGCTTCTCATCGTGCTCGGGCGGCGAAGCGACGAGAAGCAGGCGCTTCTCGTCGACTTGGCGCGGCACATTCATGAGCGTTTCGGCACGCCGTACCTTGCCGATGTCTATGCGGTCGGCTCGGAGGAAACGAAGGAGTGGCTGCGTGCGGTCGGCAGGCTTTGCGGCAGGGAAAGGGAAGCGGAAGAAGCGATTCGCGCGGAAGAAGCGGCGTTTCAACGCGCCGTGGACGAGGTGCGGCCGACTCTCGCAGAAAGGCGCGTGACATTCGCCATCGGGCGCGACCTCGACTGGTTTCAGCCGAAGATCATCATGCGCCTTCTGAAGAAGGCGGGCGTAGAACTGGCGGGCGTCGTCCTCCTTGATTCGTTCCTGCCCGGGCGGCGCGAGGTCATGGAAGAAGAGGTCGCGCGTCTGACGGATGCGCCGATCGCCCATGAGGGAAGCCGCGAGGCGGAGGCGCTTTTCAAAGCGGCGGATTTCGTCCTGACGACGCACGAGCTTACCGACGCAAGGCTGCGGCAGATCTTCCTCGCGCTCATGCCATCCGTCGGCTGGTCGATGGAAAAGAAGCTCCTGCGCGATATGGTTCATATCGTCTGTCGTCACGAAAGCCGGGGAGGTCTGATCTATGGCTGAGCAGGAAAGGCGTTTCGATGATGTCTGCGCTTGGACGGACAGCTGTGCGCTCGCGGGCGCGATGGCATTTTTTGCCGCCTGGCAAGACGCCGCCGTCATCGTCAACGGCCCCATGTGGTGCCATTACTTCGCGCTGCGCCACGTCGAGCATGGCGTGAGCGATGCCGTGCGACGCACAGGCTGCACGCAGCTCGACAACGATGCCATCGTCTTCGGCGCGGAGGACTATCTGCTGGAAGCCCTGCAGCCCTATATCGCTGAGCCGCCGCGCCTTTTGGCCATCGTCAGCAGCTGTGCCGCAGGACTGATCGGCGACGATGTAGCCGCCATCGCGCGGTCGGCGGGCATTGCAGCGCCCGTCGTCGCCGTCGACAGCAGCGGCCTTGCGGGCAGCTTCGCCGTAGGCTGGAGCAAGGCTGCATGTGCGGCAATCGAAGCGCTTCTGCCCGAGAAGAAGGAGGAGAAGCCGCATGGCGTGAACCTTCTCGGCATGACGGCGAGCTACTGCAACGGGGCGAACGACGCGCGAGAACTCGTGCGCCTTTTGCATCTGGCGGGCTATGAGGTGAACGCCGTCCTCGGCTGCGGCGAGACGGCGGAGGAGCTGCAGCATCTGCCCGCCGCCGCGCTCAACATCGTCGTGCACAGGGAGTTGGGACTCGCTCCGGCAGAGATGCTATTGGAGCGCAGCGGCACGCCGTTTGTCGCGCCGCTGCCGCCTTACGGCAGGGCGGGCACGCGGCATTGGCTCGAAGAGATCGCTGGCGCTTTGCCCGCGCCGCGTGAAAAGGAGGTGCAGGAAGAACTTTCGCGTGTGGAAACGGAAGATTTCCTGCGCCTGAACGAAATAAAGAGCATGTGGGGCGAGCTTTGGTTCGACGAGGCTCTTGTGCGTGCGCCTGAATCTATGGCTTGGGGCTTGGCAAGAGCCTTGCGCACGGAGTGGGCGGACGTGCGCCGCCTCGCCGTGGCGGCGGAGGCAGAGGCAGATGCCGCAGGGATCGCCGACGAGGTTTTTTCTGAGACGCGTACGGCAGAGCTGGCGCAGTTCCTCGCCTCCATGAAGAACGGGCTGCTGCTCGCGAGCAGCAACGAAGCGGCGCAGGTCGCACCGCAGCACGCGCAGTTCCTACCCGTCGCCTATCCTGTGCTCGACCGCATTCAGCTGACGGATGCGCCGTTCATGGGACTGCGCGGCTCGCGCTCCATCGAGGAGCAGCTCTGGAATGGTCACATTCTGCGACGACAATGGATGTTATAGATGTCATAAAGGAAGCACGGATAAATAAATTCGCCCGAATGTGTGAAGACGGGCGACTGGATTTATCCGTGCTTTCCGAGCAAGGGAGCGGTGGAATTTGCAGGAAATGATACGGGTTGCGGGCCTTTATGCGGGCTATGAGCGGCAGGTGATCTTGGAGAACGTCTCGTTCGGTATTGCAGCGGGCGAGATGGTCGGCCTCATCGGGCCGAACGGCGCGGGCAAGAGCACGCTTTTGAAGACGATGCGTGGCATCTTGGCGCCGCTCGCCGGCGAGATCTCTGTCATGGGACGGAGAATCGGCGATTTGCCGGCGAAGGAGTTTGCGAAGAGCGCCGCCTATTTGCAGCAGCATTTGGAGATGACGTTCGATTACTCGGCGCGCGAGGTCGTGCTCTCGGGGCGCTATCCGTATCTCTCGTGGTGGCGGCAGGAGCAGGCGCACGATATCGCCATCGCCGAGGCGTGCATGGCGTACACGGGCGTCGCAGAACTGGCGGAGAAGCCGCTTCAGGCCATGTCGGGCGGACAGCGCCAGCGCGTGCTGCTCGCCAAGGTGCTCGCACAGCAGACCCCCGTGCTCTTTCTCGATGAGCCGGCAACGGGGCTGGACATCATCTATCAGGAGGAGATCTTCCGCTTTTGCCGCGAGCTTTGTGCAGCGGGCAAGACCGTCGTGCTCGTCGCGCATGAGCTTTCCCTCGCCGCACGCTTCTGCTCGCGCCTCCTGCTCATCGGGCGCGGTGCGCTCCTCGCCGACGGCCTGCCGCGCGAGGTGCTGACGGCAGAGCTTCTGACACGCGCCTACGGTGCGCCTGTCAAGGTCGTGGAGAATCCGCTGACGAATCATGCGGAGGTCTTCACGGAGGCGGAGAAGGGTGCAGGAAAGAAATCACATCTCCTGCAGGTCATCTTGGGAAGGGAGGAGGCAGCGTCGTGAAAAGATTCTGCGAGAAGAAAAACTTCTTTCTTTGGCTTCTTCTGCCGTGTCTCGTCATCTTCGCCGTCGTCCTGTCGATGAGCTCAGGGCAGTACGACATCTCAATGGAGTGCGTGCTCGCAGCTTTCTCCCATGCGGCGGGTCTGCCATTCTTTTCCGATGTCACGGTTACGCCCGAGCAGCAGGCGGTGCTCTGGCACATCCGTCTGCCGCGCACGCTCGTCGGCCTCATGGTGGGGGCGGGGCTGGGCATCTCCGGTGCAGTGCTGCAGGGCATCTTCAGCAACCCGCTCGCCGATCCCGGCATCATCGGCGTATCGAGCGGCGCTTCCGTCGGAGCTGTGCTCGCCATCGCGCTCGGCGTCTCCGCTGTCAGCGTCTTTTCGCTGCCTGCTTTCGCCTTCACGGGCTCCATGCTCGCCGTGGGGCTTACCGTGTCGCTTTCCATGCGCCACGGGCGCATTCCTGTCATGACGCTCCTGCTCTCGGGCGTCGTCGTCGGCATGTTCCTCGGCGCGTGCACGGCAGCGATTCTCACGGTCATGAACGAGCAGAAGATGCAGCAGTACCTTTTCTGGACGATCGGCGGCCTCGACTATCGCCGCTGGGATCATGTCCTTCTGGGAATCGCGCCGATCAGCGGCGGCGTCTTCCTCATGCTGCTCCTCTCACGCCATCTGAACCTCCTCGCATTCGGCGAGGTCGAGGCGCGTGCCGCAGGCATGCCCGTGACCTTCTTCCGCCTGCTGTTTCTGGCGCTCGCGTCGCTGACGACGGCGGCGGGCGTCTGCATCAGCGGCAACATCGGCTTCGTCGGACTCGTCGTGCCGCACATGATGCGCCTCCTGATCGGCCCTGACCATCGGAAGCTGCTGCCTGCAAGCCTCCTGGCCGGCGGCATATTCCTCGTCGTCTGCGACTCCTTGGGGCGCATCCTGCTTCAAGGCATGGAGATCCGCGTGGGCATCATGACGGCATTTATCGGTACGCCGTACTTTCTCTATCTGCTGCGCCGCCACATGAAGCTGACCTCTTGATTTTTCCTCGACCACCTTGTCCGTCGCTTGAATTTTTTAGCAAAACACCGTATAATATAAGAAATGAGAATAGGACGTGAGTGTTGATCGGAGGAAAACGTCATGATTCGCAGCATACCTTTCAATTTCCGAAACAATGCGGAGAAGACGCGCGATACGGTGGAGCGCGTGGTGGACTTCATCATGGAGCAGCCGCTCAATCCCATTGGCAAGGTGACGGGGGCGCTCGCTTCTTTTCGCTGCGACATCCTCGATGAAGAAAATTACTATGAGATTGAAGCGGAACTGCCCGGCGTCCTCAAGGAAGACGTCTCTCTGACCTACGAGGACGACAAGTATCTGACGATTGCCGTGGAAGTTCCTGAGCGCGAGAACCACTTGAAGTATCTGATGCGCGAGCGCCGCACGGGTCGCTTCGAGCGTTCCTTCGCCGTCGACGGCATCAAGTGGGAGGAAAGTGCGGCTTCGATGGAGAATGGCATCCTCAAGGTTGTCCTGCCGAAGCTCGGCGTTGAGGACATCAAAAAGAACAGCATAGAGATCAAGTAGGCTGAGGGTCATCATGGGCTGCTGCTCAGTGCAGCAGCCTTTTAGCGCGTTCATGAGAAAAACAGGATTCTTTCCCTTTGTGTAGAATTAAAAAGAGTAAGGTGTGTCATCTCGCTTTGAAAAGCGGCTTGGCACTTTTCGTAGAACGAAATGAGAGGCGGCGGCGTACGCGATGTCCCCGCCGGCAGGAGGTAAAAGGAATATGTTGGACGATCAGGATTGGGGCGCATTTAAGCGGAAGCTCAAGGCGAAGACGGAGATCGACCTTGATCTCTACAAGGAGCCGCAGATGAAGCGGCGTATCGGCAGTCTTGTGACGCGCAAGGGCTACGATTCGTATACGAAGTATTTCGATATGGCGACGCAGGACAAGACGGAGTTTGACGCCTTCATCGAATATCTGACGATCAACGTCTCGGAGTTCTTCCGCACGCCGGAGAAGTTCTCGAAGCTTGAGACGGACGTCATTCCCGATTTGTTGACGCGCTCGCCCAAGCTCAATATCTGGAGCGCGGGCTGCTCCATTGGCGCTGAGCCGTATTCTCTGGCGATGATCTTGAAAGAGATGACGCCGGGCAAGCAGCATCGCATCCTCGCGACGGATCTCGACGTCGAGATCATTGCCAAGGCGAAGAGGGGCGTCTACACGGACAACGAGCTCAAGTGCGTCGAGAGTCCGCGCCTCAACAAATATTTCACGAAGGGAAGCGACGGTACGTTTGCCGTGCATGAGGACATCAAGAAGCTCATCGAGTTCAAGCGTCACAACCTTTTGAAGGATCCCTTTGAGACGGGCTTCGATCTGATTCTCTGCCGCAACGTTGTCATCTATTTCACGGAGGAAGCGAAGTTCGACCTCTACACGAACTTCTTCCGCGCACTGAAGCCCGGAGGCATCCTCTTCGTCGGCGCGACGGAGGCAATTTTGAATTTCCGCAAGATCGGCTACACAAGTTACCAGCCTTTCTTTTATCAGAGACCGCTGGCGTGAGCGAGGCGACATCTTTGAGGAAAGGGGGCGGGGCAGGTGTTTGCAAACGAGAAGATCGAGTGCATGAGCCGTGATGATTTGCGGGATTTGCAGCTTGTGCGCCTGAAGAAGGCGGTTTCTTGGGCGAGTGAGAAGAGCGCCTTTTACCGCACGAAGTTTGCAAACGGCTGCGCGTCGCAGATTGAGAAGCTGGAAGACATCGAGAAATTGCCGTTCACTTCTCTGCCCGACATCCTCGCGACATCGCCGTTCGATTTCCTCACGCTTCCTTTGAGCGGTGTCCTGCGCATCAGCTGCCGCAATCATACGGGCGCTGTCGTCAAGATGTATACGAACGGCGACATTGCGAGAAACGTCGACATGTTGACGCGTGCTCTCGCAGCGACGGGCGTCCATCGCGCTTCTGTCGTCGGCATTCTCGGCGACATGTCGGACGGACAGCTGCTCGATTTGCAGATGGCGGCGGAGGTGATCGGCGCGACGACCGTGCTGCTCGGCGAGGACATGCAGTCGGCGGTCGAACTCGTGCGCCTGACGGGTATGGATACGCTCTTGGCGAGCCAGCCGCTCGTCATGCAGCTCATCGTGCACGCGCAGATGAAAAACATCGAGCCGTCGACCTTGCCCATAAAGACGGTCGTCTGTCTGAACGAGGCGATCTCGAATCCGATGAGACGCCATATCTCGGATCGGCTGCAGACTGAGGTGCATGATCTCTTCGCTTCGACGGAGCTGGGCACGGCGGGACTTTTCTATCCGTGCGGCAAGGGGCAGGGGCATCATGTGCAGGAGGATTACTGCTACACGGAGCTCATTGAGTTCAGCGGCGCGAAAGTCATTCATGAGCCAGGACGCATGGGCGAGCTTGTCGTCACGATGCTTGCCGCAGAGGCGATGCCGCTCATACGCTACCGCACGGGGCAGGCGGTCATGCGGCTCGACGAGCCGTGCGGCTGCGGCCGTGCGTTCGTGCGCCTTGCGACGCCGTTCGGCTTGACGCGCTGAGCCGTTTGTATGACAAAAATGCCGCGGGCATCTTTTATGCCGCGCGGCATTTTTCTTTGGCACGAATGGGAAACGAGGGAGAAGATATGATCGAGTTCATCCTGGGGCGTGCGGGAACGGGAAAGACGCACGCCTGCCTCTCCGGCATGGCGGAGCGCATGAAGGCAGAGCCTATGGGCAGCGCCCTCGTGCTTCTCCTGCCCGAACATGCGACGTATCGCGCAGAGCGCCGCCTCGCCGCCATGATGGCGGGTGCGGGCGAGGGATTCGTGCGCGGTCTCGTGTTTGGCTTCAAGCGCTTTGCGCGTCATGTGCTGCAGGAGACGGGCGGTGCGGCAGCCGCACGCATCACGAGCGTGGGCAGACGGCTTCTGCTGAAGCGTATCCTCGCCGAAGAAGGCGACAGCCTGCAGGCATTCGCGCGTGCGGCGAAGCAGCGCGGCTTTACGGAGACGCTGGAAAGAGCCATGGAGGAGATGCGCAGCTACGGCATCGACGGCGACGCCCTGCTGCAGGCGAAATCTGCGCTCGCTGACGATGATCTGTGCCGAAAGCTCGTGGATCTCGCGCTCATCTACAGCCGTTATCGCGAGAAGATGGCGGGGCGCTACAACGATACGGGCGACATGCTCGACGCGCTTGCCGAGAAGATTCCTTCCTCGCGCCTTTTGGAGGGGGCGGAGGTATGGGTTGACGGCCTCTCCTTCTTCAACCCGCAGGAAAGAAAGATTCTTGCGGCGCTCTTCCAAAAGACGAAGAATGTGCATATCACGCTGACATTCGATCCGACGGACGAGACGGCCATGCAGCGCGAGGGCAGCCTCTTCTATCGGCAGGCGCAGACCTTGCAGCAACTGCGGCGGTTGGCGCAGGAGATGCAGATTCCTGTGCGCGTGCGTAGTTTGGAGGAGAGGCAGCGCTTTCAAAGCGATGCGCTTGCCGCCATCGAGCGCACGGCGTTTTCCTTCCCCCTTGTACCGCAGGCAGGGGCGGTGGGCGTCGCGCTCGTCGAGGCGGCGACGAGGCGGCTGGAAATGGAGGCGGCGGCTGCCGACATCGTGCGCCTGTGCCGCGAGAAGGGGCTGCGCTGGCGCGACATCGCCATCTTGACGCGCGACGAGGCCGCCTACGGCGACATGCTCGCCCTGACGCTTGAGGACTGCGGCATCCCGTACTTTCGCGACAACAAGCGTGCGGGCGTCCATCATCCGCTCGCCGAACTTGTGCGCTCGGCTTTCGAGGTGCTGCGCGGCTGGCGCTACGATGCCATGTTCCGCGCACTGAAGACGGGATTTTTCCAAAAGACGCGCGAGTGGATCGACCTGCTCGAAAACTATGTGCTGGAGTTCGGCATTCGCGGCTCGCGCTGGACGATGGAAGAGGATTGGCATTGGCATCGCCGCCGCAGTTTGGACGAGGAAGAAGAGGGCGCGACGCAGAAGGAAGCGGAGCGCCTCTGTCAGATCAATTCCTGCCGCCGCGCCGTGGCAGAGCCCCTGCAGGAGTTTGCGGCTCAGGTGAAGGCGGCATCGACGGTGCGCGGCTACGCTGAAGCGCTCTATCGTCTGCTGCTCGCGCTCGACGTGCCGCAGACGTTGGAGCGGTGGGCGGACGAGGCGGAGAAGGCGGGTCGCCTCGCTGAGTCGCGCGAGCATCGTCAAATCTGGGACGACGTCATCTCCCTGTTGGAACAGATGGCAGAGACGAGCGGCGACGAGACGATCAAGGTGCGCGAATTTGAGGACGTCTTGGGCGACGGGCTTGACGCCCTGCAGATTTCCTTGATTCCGCCGGGACTCGACTATGTGACCGTCGCCGATTTCGACTGGAACAGTGTAGAAAATGCACGTGCCATCTACATTCTCGGCGCGAACGAGGGCGTCATGCCGCGCCGCAGCCAGGAGAAGGGGCTGCTCTCCGATGCTGACCGGCTGCATTTGAAGGAGGCTGGGCTGGAGCTTCCGCAAGGCTCCGCCGAGGGAAGTTTCAACGAGAGATTCCTGCTCTACAAAGGATTCACGGAAGCGCGTGACTATCTGTGGGTTTCCTACGCGCTTGCCGATACGGAAGGAAAGGCTCTCCTGCCCGCCTCTCTGCTCGGGCAGATCCGCGCCGTCCTGCCCGCTGTTCCTTTGCAGACCGTTCCGTTGGAGGGGGCGGAGCGCCGCCTCTTTGCGGGCGGTCGTCAGGCGGTGACGGCTCTAGCGGCGGCGCTGCGCAGCTACCGTGAGAAGGGGACGCTTGATCCTTTTTGGTGCGACGTCTACAACTGGGCGTTGGGGGAGAAAAAGATGAGCATTGTCCTGCAGAAAGTGCTGCAGGGCATATTTTCGCGTGCTGCGGCGGAGCTTTTGCCCAAGGAGCTGGCAGCGGCGCTCTACACGAAGAATCGCCGTCTGCGCGGCAGCGTCACGCGCTTTGAGTCATTTCGCGCCTGTCCGTTCCAGCACTTCGCACGCTATGGCCTGCATCTGGCGGAGCGCCCCGAGCATGGCTTTCGCACGCTTGACCTCGGCGTGCTACTTCATGCGGCCCTGCGCGAATTTGGCGAGCGGCTGAAAAAGGACGGCAGACGCTGGCGCGACGTAGGAGAAGAGGAGTGCGGCGAGATCCTGCATGAGATCCTTGGCCTGCTTGCGCCGCGGCTGCAGAATGAAATCCTCCTGAGCTCGAAGCAGTACGAGAATCTCCTCGTGCGCATCGAGGAGACGGCGAAAAAGGCGCTCGTGCGCCTCATCGAACTCGATGCGGCCAGCGAGTTCCGCCCCGTCGCCTTCGAGCGTTCCTTCGGACGCGGCGCGGGCAGCCTGCCGCCGCTGACGTATGCGCTCGCTGACGGCTCTTCGCTTGAAATCACGGGGCAGATCGACCGCATCGATATGGACGAGGCGGGGCGCTACTTCCTCATCCTCGACTACAAGACGGGTGTAGCGTACATCAACCTCATCGAGGTGTACTACGGTCTGAGACTGCAGCTTCTGACCTATCTGCTTGTCGCCAGAAATCTCCTCGCGCACACCGAGGAAAGGGAACTTCTGCCCGCAGCGATGCTCTACTGCTTCTTGAAGAATCCGCTCGTCACAGCGCCTCATCGCATAGATGAGGCGGAGGCGAAGAAGCTTTTGCAGGGGCAGCTCAAGATGCCCGGCTGGGTGCTTGCGGACGCCGACGTCATACGCGCACTCGACAGCACCTTCAGCTTCACGAAGGTCGCCCTGACGAAGAAAGGCGAGATCGACAAGCGGAAGCTCGATTACGTCAAGACGGAAGAGGAGTTCGCCATCCTGCTCGACTACATCGCCTACATTCTCAAGGATACGGGAAGGCAGATCCTCTCGGGCGAGGTGCGCGCCCTGCCGTACCGCCTCAAGGACAGGACGGCATGTCGCTTCTGCCCATACATCGCCGTCTGCGGCTTCGACCCGCTCGTGCCGGGCTTTTCCTATCGGCGGTTGCAAAGCCACGAGGATGCGGAATTGATGGACAGCATGGAATTGAAAGGACAGGAGGATGCCGAATGAGCGACGCACGCAAATGGTCTGCGGCACAACTGCGGGCGATCGAGGAACGGGGAAAGAATCTGCTCGTCGCGGCGGCGGCCGGCTCAGGCAAGACCTCGGTGCTCGTCGAGCGCATCATCCGCCGCATCCTGCAAGGGGAGACGGACGTCGACCGGCTTCTCGTCGTCACCTTCACGAACGCCGCTGCCGCTGAGATGCGCGAGCGCATCGAAGCGGCTCTCGCACAGGAAATCGCCAAGGGCACGGTGTCGCCGAAGCTTGAGCGGCAGCTTGCGCTCCTTTCCAACGCCTCGATTTCGACGCTTCACGCCTTCTGCCAGAACGTCATTCGGCGCAACTTTTCCGTCATCGACCTCGATCCGAAGTTCCGCCTTGCAAACGAGCAGGAGAAGCGTCTGTTGCAGCAGGATGCGCTCGAAGAAGTCTTTGAAAAAAAGTATGACGAAGCGCAGGAGGACTTCCTTTCCTTTGCCGCCGCCTACGGTACGGAGCGCGGCGACGAAGCGCTCTATGCCATGGTATTGCGCCTCCACGCCTTTTCGTGCAGTCAGCCCTTTCCCACGCTCTGGCTCGACGCGCTTGCCGAGAGTTTCGACCTCGCAGAGCAGCAGCGTCTTCTCGCTACGCCGTGGGCGCAGTCCGTGCTCGCGCAGATTTCCTTTGAGCTTGCCGCCGGTCTCGCCGCTATCGGACGGCTCGTCGAGAAGGCGGCGGCGCTCGGCTATGAAACGTGCCATGCCGCATTGGAGGGAGACGAGAAAATCCTTAAAGACCTGCTCGACGCCTTGGCGGCAAGGGATTGGGAAGGACTGCGGCAGGCGTTCTCTTCGTATGCTCATGCGAGGATGAGCTTCCCCAAAGGCATGGACGAGGAGGAAAAGGAGGAGGCGAAGCGTCTCTTTACGCAGCCGCGCGATCGCGTGAAACAGCGTCTCAAAAAGCTCAGGGACACGTATTTTCATGCGACGGAAGAGGAGCTTCTCGACGATCTTCGCGCCCTTTCGGGCATGGCTCATGCCATCGTCGATGTCGTCAAGGATTTCACCGCCTCTTTTCAGGCGGCGAAGAAGGAGCGCGGCATCGTCGATTTCAACGACTTGGAGCATTTCGCGCTCGCCGTCCTCTGCGACAAGGATGCGCCGGAGGGAGAGCTTCGCCCCTCGGCGCAGGCGCTCGCCCTGCGCGAGAAGTATGAGGAAGTCATGGTTGACGAGTATCAGGACACGAACGGTGTGCAGGAGGCGATTCTCTCTCTCGTCGCGCGTGCGGACAACCTCTTCGCCGTCGGCGACGTCAAGCAGAGCATCTATCGCTTCCGTCTTGCCGACCCGCAGCTTTTCCTCAAGAAGCAGCGCGAGTATCCGGCCTTGGGCGAGAAGTATGCACGCATTGACCTCTCGGAGAACTACCGCAGCCGCGCGGGCGTGCTCGCGGCGGTGAACTGGATCTTCTCGCAGCTCATGACGCCCGAGGCGATGGAGCTTACATACGATGATGCCGCGGCGCTGCACTTTGCGGCGCACTATCCCGAGGATTCGCCAAAGAGCCTTGCGGGTGCGACCGAGTTGCATATCATCGAGAGCGACGCTGAATCGTCTGTTGAGCCTGAGGAAGAGGACGAGGAAAAGGCGGAAACTTCGGCTGTGGCAGATGGCGGTGCAGAGATGCCGGATGGCGAAGAGGAAGAAGAACTCAAGGGCTTCGCCCTGGAGGCGGCATTCATCGCACGGCGCGTGCGGGAACTAATGGAGAGCGGTGCTCTCGTCGCCGACAAGGACAGCTATCGTCCGCTGCGCTGGCGTGACATCGTGATCCTTCTGCGTGCCGTGCGCAGCAAGGCGGACATCCTCCTCGAAGCGCTGCGCGACGCCGACATCCCCGCGTATGCGACGCTCGATGCCGGCTATTTCCAAGCGACGGAGGTGCGCGTCGTGCTCGCCGTGCTCGCCGTCATCGATAATGCGCGTCAGGACGTGCCGCTCGCGGCGGTGCTCTGCTCGCCGATCGTCGGACTGTCGGTCAGCGAACTGGCGGAACTTCGGCTCGCCGCGCCCGAAGAGGACATCTTCGGCGCGCTCCTCGTCGTCAATGACCCTGCAGCGAAATTCTCCGCATCTTTGCGAGAAAAGGTCGATGCCTTCCTGCGCGTCCTGTGTGATTGGCGCGACCTCGTGCGGCGCGTCAGCGTGCCCGAACTCATCTGGCAGATCTATCGTGACACGGGCTACTACGACTACGTCGGCGGCATGGCGGGCGGGCTTCTGCGCCAAGCGAACCTGCGCATGCTCGCCGACCGCGCGCGCGACTACGAGGAGACGAACTTTCGCGGACTCTTCCGCTTCCTGCGCTTCATCGAGAAGATGCAGCAGATGGAAACCGACCTCTCCGCCGCACGCACGCTCGGTGAAGGAGAGGACGTCGTGCGCATCATGACGATTCATAAGAGCAAGGGGCTGGAATTTCCCGTCGTCATCGTCGCGGGACTCGGCTCGAAATTCAACATGCAGGACGCTTCGCAAGACCTCCTCATGCACCGTGAACTGGGGCTTGGACTCTATCGCACGGAACGCGAGAAGTCGCTCCGCTACTCGACGTTTGCGCGGGAGGCGGTCGCCGAGCGCATCCGGCGCGAGAGCAAGGCGGAGGAACTGCGCGTCCTCTATGTGGCGATGACGCGTGCGAGGGAAAAGCTCATCCTCGTCGGCTCGACGAAGAAGCTCGCTGCATGCGCAGAGGGCTGGTGCAGTTTCGTCACGCAGACGGAGCGTGCGCTTCCCGCCCATGCGGCGCTTGCGGCAAACTCCTTCCTCGACTGGCTCGGCATGACCGTTGCACGTCATGCGGACGGCGCCCCCCTGCGGGAGAAGGCCGCGCTCCTCGAAAAGCGCGTCGCGCCCAAAGGCGAGGACGACTCGCGCTGGCAGGTGGAAATCGTGCCGTCCGCCGTCGTCAAGAGCGTCAGCGCCGCCGTCGCCGAAGACGACGAATTATTCGAGAAACTGCGCAGGGGAGAGCCGCTGGAAGCGAGCGCGGAAAGGGACGCTGTCGAGCGGATGCTCGCTTGGCAGTACGCGCCGCACGGCGTCGATAACGTACCGGCGAAGCTCTCCGTCACGGAACTCAAGCGTCGCTTCTCCGTCGAAGATGCGGCGGAGGAGAAGGTCTATATACCGTTGAAGGAAGTGCATGGCAGTTCCAAGAATGTGTTCAAACGCCCCGATTTCATGCAGGAAAAGGCAGGGTTTTCTGCGGCGGAATACGGCACGCTTATGCACGCAGTATTGCAGCATATCGACCTCGCGGGAGACACTGGCCGCGAGGGTTTGGAAAAGCAGCTGGCGAATATGGTGGAAAAGGAGCTGCTTCTGCCCGAACAGGCGAAAGCCGTCCGTCTGGATGCCGTCGCGTCCTTCCTGCAGTCGCCGCTCGGCACGCGCATGAAGAAGGCACGGCGTCTCTGGCGCGAGCTCCCCTTCAGCCGCCGCCTCGAAGCGCACCGCTTCTATCCTGAAGCTGAGCCCGAGGCACGAATCTTCGTCCAGGGTGTCATCGACGTGCTCTTCGAGGACGAAGCCGGCGCACTCGTGCTCTTGGACTACAAGACGGACAAGAACACGCGTCCCGCAGCCGTGCGAGAGAAGTACCGCCTGCAGATCGAGATCTACACGGAAGCCGTGGAAGCGATCTTGGGTCGCAAGGTGGCGGAGCGTTGCCTCTATTTGCTGCAGGACGGCAGCATTGTGCAGTTGTAGGGAAGAGGATGCAGCAAGAGCTGGGAGTCAAAAAGCAAACAGCCCGACGAAAATCCGTCGGGCTGTTTGCTTTTTGATAGAAAGGCAGCGTTCGCTCTTCATGAGACGCGGCACAACGCTCTTCGGCAGCCGAACCACAGCAATCCTGCCATGACGAAGAAGCTGACGCTGTAGGCGCTGTAGACGATGTGCATGGAGTGGATGCCGATCATGTCCCAGCCCCAGCACCATGCGACGCGGAAGAAGCAGTAGGCGGCGAGTGCGGTCAACATGGGATAGAGGGTGTCCCCCAAACCGCGGATCGCGCCGATGTAGATCTGATTGATGCCATAGAGCCAGTAGAAGGGGAATGTGTAGTAAACGGCGTCAAGCGCATTCGCAGCGACGGCGGGATCGTCTGTGAAGAGCGCGATGAGCGCGGGCGCAGCAAGACCTGCGATGAGCGCCATGCCCATTGCCCCGCCCGCCGCGAGACGAAGGCTTATGCGAAGCCCTGTACACACGCGAGCAAGGTCGTGTGCACCGACATTCTGTCCGATGAAACTTGTGAGCGCGATGCCGAACGCAAAGAGCGGATAGTAGAGGAATCCCTCGATGCGTGCATAGACGGTCATGCCCGCCATCGCCGCGTAGCCGAAGGAGTTGATGTATGTCTGGATGACGAGGGAGGAAAGGCTCATAAAGACGGCCTGGAGGCCGGCGGGAATGCTTGTGCTGAGGATGGGCAGGAGATGCCCCAAAGCGAAGAAGGGGCGGCTAAAGCGCAGTTTCCATGTGCCGTGGAGATGGAACAGTTTCCACAGGGCGAGCAGCGCCGCTGCATACTGCGCGAGGACGGTCGCGGCTGCCGCGCCTGCAATGCCGCAGGGAATGATGATGAGCAGCACGACGTCGAGCGCGATGTTGAGCACGACAGCGGCGGCGAGATAGTGGAGAGCGCTCGTCGTATTGCCGAGCGCTCGCAGGATGGCGCTCGCTGTATTGTAGAGAAGCTGTGCAAGCATACCGTAGAGCACGGTTCGCAGATAGAGGCTCGCTGCCGGGATGAGTTCGGTGGGCGTGGAGAGTGCCGCGAGCAGCTGCTCGGTCAGAACGATGCCGGCCGCCGTAAAGAGAGCGGCGAACAACGCGACGGTGATGAAGATGCTCTGTACGAGTGCGCTGAGACGCGAATAATCCTTTTCCCCGTAGAGGTGGGAGACGAGGACGCTGAGTCCCGCCGAGAAGCCGATGAAGAAATTGACGATGACGGATAGGACGAGGCTCGCCGTGCCCACGGCGGCAAGTGCCTGTGCGCCGAGCACCTGTCCGACAAGGGCGGTGTCCGCAATCGTGTAGAACTGCTGCAGGAGCTGCGAGAGCAGGATCGGCAGCATGAAGACGAGCAGCTGACGCGGGATCGCCCCGCATGTAAAATCCTGCTGATCGGCACTATGGAAGAGCAGGACGTGGAGATGGTGCAGATTGTGATGAAGAAAGTCATAAGTGAGCGGATTGTGCATGCCGTAAATCCGCTCGCGATACCGCAAAGTACGAAGTTTGCCAAGAATCTTGTCCATAAAATTCGATTCTAGCACGAGCTTTTTCCGAGCCTTGGATGTGTGCTCGGGCGCAGGCTGCGGATTCTTATGAGCCGCAGTGCTTCTTTGATGTCTACATCGTCCCGCATATCACCCATTTCGTAGACGCAGACAGGATCTTTGACGCCGATCTCGCTCGCGGGCATGTAGACGTATTCGGCGTTTTCTGCATCACCGAAGATGAGGCCGCTCTTTAGCTCGGATTCAATGAGGGATGCCATACTTGCCTCCGATTCGTAGCTTCAAAACATATTCTTGCGCCATAGGACATACGATGACGCTCCGGCGATGACGGCGGCGAGGATGGCGATGGAGAGGAATGCCGTCGAGTCGTCTGCCAGCGGGACGGGGACGTTCATGCCGAAGAAGCTCGATATGACCGTCGGAATCGCGAGGATGATCGTCATGGCAGCGAGGAATTTCATCACGAGGTTCTGATTGTTCGAGATGATGGAAGAGAAAGTATCCGACATGCGCGCGAGGATCTTGTTATAAAGTTCGACCATCTCGCGTGCCTGCTTGTTCTCAATGATGACGTCTTCCAAAAGGTCCTCGTCCTCTTCGTAGATTTTGATGATGGGCGTCAGACTTTGGTTGGAGCGCAGACGCAGAAGCTTATCGAGAACGGCGCCGTTGGAGCGCAGCGCCGCGCTGAAATAGGTCAAGCCTTTCTGTAGTTCGAGAAGGCGCAGGATGTCGCTGTTTTCCATCGAACGGCGCAGGTTCAGCTCGATTTCGTCCGAGTGTTTGTTGATCTGCCTGAGATAGCGCAAGTAGAAGGTCGCCGACTTGTAGAGGATTTGAAAAAGGAAGCGCGTCTTCTTGAATGTGCGGAAGAGCTTCGCCGTGTTCTCATTGAACTCTGAAAGAACCGGCGTGTCCTCCAAGCAGACCGTGATGAAGTAGTCCGCCGTCAGAATGATGGCGAGCGGCAGCGTATCGTAGCTGTCCTGGCCGCGCATGACAGGGACATTGGTCAGGACCATGACCGAGTTGTCCTCGACGTCCGTATGGGAACGCTCTTCGTCGTCGAGCGCGGAACGCAGAAAGTCCGGCTCGACTTCTGTGAGGTTACTGACAACCTTGAGTTCGTAGGGCGTGGGGTCGATGATGTTGATCCATGCGCCCTTTTCGAGCGTCTTGAGCGTCAGAGTCTGCAGGGGACCGCTCTCAAGGGACTTGAAGATTTTGAGCATAGACAGGGAGTCTCCTTTCGCGGAAGCTCCCCAAAGTCAAATGCAGGATGCTTTGAGAAAAAGGAGGCTTCCGAGCGTTTTCTTTTTATTTGTCGTGCAACTAGGGTGATCTCCGTCCATTTCCTCACCAGCTTTCCTTAAGACAAATACGAACAACGATTATTCTTTTAGCTTACTCCAGAGAAGAGCTTTCGTCAACTGTTTAAGTACGTTTTTGGCGTTTTTGGGAAACAATTATCCTTGAATCCAGAGAGAAAAAGCGTTAAAATACAAGAATAAGTTTGAGACTGAATCATACGTTACGGCAGGTTTTTCTGTCAGATATTTTCAGCATATACTATCCTAGATTTTAGGCGGTGAGTTCATGAATTCTATATTTGATGTGGGGATCGACATCGGCTCGACGACGATCAAGCTCGTCGTCCTCGATCATGAGAAGAAGATCGTGTTCAAAAACTACGCACGCCATTTTTCCGAGATCGGCGCTTCCCTCTGCGAGAATCTGGCAAGCCTCAAGAAGATCGTCGGCGGTGAGAAGTTTTCTTTTGCACTGACCGGCTCGGCGGGCATGGGCGTCGCACAGCATATCGGGCTGCCTTTCGTGCAGGAGGTCATCGCGTGCGCTTCAGCTGTGAGGTCGCTGATTCCCGAGACGGATACAGTCGTTGAGCTTGGCGGCGAGGACGCCAAGGTGACGTACTTCGGCGATGCGCCTGAACAGCGCATGAACGGCGTCTGTGCAGGCGGCACGGGTTCTTTCATCGATCACATGGCGTCGCTTCTTTCGACGGATGCGGCAGGACTCAATGCACTCGCGGAGAAGGGGAAGCAGATCTATACGATTGCTTCTCGCTGCGGCGTCTTTGCCAAGACAGATATCCAGGCTCTGATGAACGACGGTGCGGAAAAGGCGGACATTGCCCTTTCCGTTTTTCAGGCTGTCGTCAATCAGACGATCAGCAATCTCGCGCAGGGGCGTCCGATTGCGGGCAATGTCGCGTTTCTCGGCGGACCGCTGCACTTCCTTCCCGTTCTCAGACAACGCTTCATCGAGACGCTGCAGCTTGCCCCCGAGAACGTCGTCGATGCACCCGATGGGAATTTTTTTGTCGCGCTCGGTGCGGCACTCTCGGAGGAGACTGAGGTCGTCGATATGGCGCGCCTGGAAGAGAGCATGGAGAAGGCGCGCGACGTGGCGGCGAAGGAGACGAGGCAGGCGGACTTCACGCTCTTTTCCAATGCGGCGGACTATGCGGCGTTCAAGGAGCGCCATGACCGCGCGAAGGTGCGGCGCGGCGATCTTGCCGCGTATGAAGGGCCGATCTACATCGGCATCGACGCCGGATCGACGACGACGAAGCTCGCGGCGATTGGTACGGAGCGCGAGCTTCTCTACACGTCGTACGGCAGCAACCAAGGGTCGCCGCTTCATACGGTCATTCGTGAGCTAAAGGGGCTTTACGCTGCGATGAACGAAAGGACGTACATCGCGGGCGCACTTACGACGGGTTACGGTGAGGCGATCGTCAAGGCGGCGATTCACGCGGATGCGGGCGAGGTTGAGACGTTCGCCCATCTGCGTGCGGCGCAGGAGTTTTGCCCCGAGGTCACGTTCGTCATGGACATCGGCGGGCAGGACATGAAATGCTTCTTCGTCAAGGACGGCAGCATCGGCAACATCACGCTCAACGAGGCCTGTTCGGCGGGATGCGGCTCCTTCATCGAGAATTTCGCGCAGGGACTCAACATGACGGCGGGGGAGTTCGCCGCCATGGCGATGGAGTCGAAAGCGCCCGTCGATCTCGGTACGCGCTGCACGGTCTTCATGAATTCCAAGGTCAAGCAGGCGCAGAAGGACGGCGCGGCGGTCAGCGACATATCGGCAGGCATCGCTTTTTCCGTCATCAAGAATGCGCTCTTTAAGGTCATGCAGCTCAAGGATGTCAAGGAGCTTGGCGAGCATATCGTCGTGCAGGGCGGCACGTTCTACAACGATGCTGTCCTGCGCTCGATGGAAAAGCTCATCGAGCGCGATGTCGTGCGCCCCGATATCTCGGGCCTCATGGGCGCGTATGGCGCGGCTATTCTCGCACAGGAGGAGGGGCTTGAGCACTCTTCGATACTCGCTGCCGATGCGCTGGAAGGCTTTTCTGTATCGACGAGTTCGTACCGTTGCAGGCATTGCGGCAATCAATGCCTGATCACCATGCAGAAGTTCAGCGACGGCGGCAAGTACTTCACGGGCAACCGCTGTGAGCGCGGCATTGGCAAGGCGAAGCGCGAGAATCGGGAGACGGCGAACATCTACGATTACAAGTACAAGCGCCTCTTCGCCTACTACAAGCCGCTGACGGGCGCCGCCGCACCGCGCGGTGCAATCGGATTGCCGCGCGGACTCAACATGTACGAGGACTATCCTTTCTGGTTTACATTCTTCACGCAACTTGGCTACGAGGTCGTGCTGTCGGACAAGTCGTCGGCGGCGCTCTACTACAAGGGCATGGCGACGGTGCCGTCGGATTCCCTCTGCTATCCGGCGAAGCTTGTGCACGGGCATATCATGGATCTCGTGGAAAAGGGCGTCCGAAAGATTTTTTATCCGTGCATCCCTTTCAATGTCATCGACGAGCAGCATCCGGGCGACAATCACTACAATTGCCCGGTTGTTGCATCCTATGCAGAGAATATCCGTGCCAATATGGACGTGCTGCGCGAAAAGAACATTGAATTTCTGCAGCCTTTTTTGCCGCTTGACGACAAGAAGCGCATGGTTGAACGCCTTTTTGAGGAACTCGGCGCTTCCGAAGGTCTTTCCGAGGGCGAGATCAAGGAGGCGGCACTCGCTGCCTACGCGGAACTTGAGAACTACAAGCAGGACGTGCGTGATTACGGCGTGAGCATCCTGCGCGAGATCGAGCGCACGAAGCAGCCTGCCGTCATGCTCGTCGGCAGGCCGTACCACATCGATCCTGAGATTCATCATGGCATATCCGACATGATCGCTTCCTACGGCCTTGCCATCCTGTCGGAGGACGCCGTCTATCATCTGCCGGTCAAGGGTGCGGGACTCAACATCGTCAATCAATGGAGCTATCACGCACGCCTTTACCACGCGGCGCATTTCGTCGCCGAGCACGAAAACTTGACGCTCATCCAGCTCAGTTCCTTCGGCTGCGGACTCGATGCCGTGACGACGGGACAGGTCAAGTCGATTCTGGAAAGCCATCATCATATCTACACGATGATCAAGCTCGACGAGGTCAGCAACCTCGGTGCGGCTCGCATACGCCTGCGCTCTTTGATCGCGGCTCTCGCACGCCGCAGGAAGACGCCGTTTCAGCCAACGGCCGCCGAGGAGCGTCCGCGCTTCACGGAGGAGTGCCGCCGCACGCATACGATTCTCGCGCCGCAGCTTGCGCCGATTCATTTCAGCCTCGTGCGTCCCGTGCTCGAAAAGCATGGCTATAAGGTTGTCGTGCCGGCTCTGCCGGACAAGGCAGCGATCGATCTCGGGCTGCGCTATGTGAACAACGACATGTGCTATCCCGCCATCGTCGTCATCGGCCAGCTGCTCGCTGCGCTGAAATCGGGCGAGTACGATCCCGATCACACGTCGATCCTGCTGTTTCAGACGTGTGGACCGTGCCGTGCGACGAACTATATGGCACTGATGCGCCAGGCTCTGAAGTATGCGGGCTATCCGCAGGTGCCTGTATTCGCGTGCTGGGGACTCGAAACGGATGCGTTCTCCCTCGACCGAAGCTGCTTTGTCGATGCGATCAAGGCGTTCCTTTACGGCGACCTGCTGCAAAAGCTGAGAAATGCGACACTGCCGTACGAGAAGGAGCGGGGAGCGGCGGAACGGCTGTATGAAAAGTGGCATGAAAAATGCCTTGCCGAGCTTATGGATGGAAGTTATTTCAAGTATGCGGACACGGTCAGGCGCATGGTGCAGGAGTTTGATGCGCTGCCTCTTGTCGAGGGGATCTGGAAGCCGAAAGTCGGCATTGTCGGTGAGATTCTCGTCAAGTATCATCCCGTGGCGAACAACCACATCGAGGAGGTCTTGATCGAGGAGGGCGCCGAGGTCGTCATGCCGGACTTTGCGGACTTCTTCCTCTACATGGCGTACGATTCCATCGTCGAGCGCGAGCTTTTTGCGGGCAGGCTCAAGGACAAGCTGTTTGCGCAGATGTTCATCAGCCTCGTCGAGTTCTTCCGCCGCCCTATGCGAAAGGCGCTGAAGAAGAGTCGTCGCTTCACGCCGCCGTACAAGATCAGCGAAACGGCACATCTCGCGAAGAAGCATGTGTCGCTCGGCAATATGGCGGGTGAGGGCTGGTTCCTCACGGGCGAGATGGTCAAACTCATCCATGAGGGCGTGCCAAATGTCGTCTGCCTGCAGCCCTTCGGCTGCCTGCCGAACCACATCACGGGCAAGGGCGTCATTCACAGTCTCCGAAGTGATTACAAAGGGGCAAATATCGTGGCGATTGACTGTGACCCCGGTTCTTCGGAGGTCAATCAGCTCAACCGCATCAAGTTGATGCTGGCCGTCGCCAAGGAGCGGAATCCGCATCGCGACTCTGCTTCAGCGAATGATGCTGAGCGGCGCTGACGGTTTCGGTGAGCGATATGGTCTTGCAGAAAAAGTATAAGGCGACGCTCGCGCTTTCTGTCAGCGTCATCGGCACGCTCGCCGTCCTGCCTATGGTCGGCAGCGGTTTCCTCTGGGATCTTCTGGAGGCGGCTTTTCTCGCCTCGACAGTCGGCGGACTTGCCGACTGGTTCGCTGTCACGGCGATCTTCCGAAAGCCCTTGGGCATATCCTACCGTACGGACATCCTGCGCCGGAATCGCACGCGCATCATGCAGGCGCTCGTCGATTATGCTGCCAACGATCTTCTGAGTGCGGCGAACATCATGGCTGTAGCGAGGAAGATTGACATGGCGCAGATGTTCGTCGCCTATCTTGAAGAACGCGGCGGGCGCGAGCGGATCAAGGACATCTCCTTCGCAGTGCTTTTGCGTGCGGCTGAGACGATGGATGCGATGCATGTAGCCGAGCGCATTTGGCCGGCGATTCGCGAGAGCTTCAAGAGTTTTCCTTTGGAAAAATTCCTGCCGCGCTTCTTCGACATGCTTGCTGAAGAGATGAATAGCGCACGCATCCTGCATGTGGCACTTCGCGCTGTGCGCCGAACGCTGCACGACGCGAAGATGCAGGAGGTGCTGCTGGAAAACATTCGTGAGCTGCGCGAGCGGTATGAAAGACAGGCGTCGCTTCGAGCGACGGTCATTCAGGCGATGGATTTGAGTGATGAGCGCTTGCGGGAAATCGCTGTGAGGCACATGGACGCCTATATCACAGCCATGCTCAAGGGTGAGGGAGAGGCGTATGAGCGCCTGGCAGCAGAATTCCGTTCACTGCTGCATTCCCTCGGCAAAAACGATTCGCTGAAACAGGCTATTGCAAAGTGGAAGGAAACGTCCTTCGAACGGATCGATCTTTCGGAACAGTTCGCCCTTTGGCTGGAGCGCAACGCCAAGGGGGAGACGCCCTTTTGGCGCGAACCGTTCTTTCTTCTTGTAGACGGCAAGATTGATGAGTTCATCAAGAGGAAGAGTCTGCAGAGGCGTGCGGACACCATGTTCAAGAATCTTCTTGAAGCGGAGCTGAACGATCATCACGCCTTCATCACGCAGATGGTCAAGGCACGGCTGGAGGATTTCTCCGATGACGAGCTCATCGCCTTCGTGGAGAGCCGCGTCGATGACGATCTGCAGATGATTCGCATCAATGGTTCCGTCGTTGGAGCGATGGCGGGCATGGCGCTTTTCCTCATCGCATACTTTGTGGAAAAGGCGGTGGGCTGATGTTTTGGCGTTCTTGGAACAAGGCGGACAAGACGCTGCTCTTTGCCGCTGTCGTATTCTTCTTGGCGCTCGCGTTGGTCATCGCATATCCGAAGAGTCTCCTGGCGCGCGGCTTTCTCGCCTGTGCCGACGCTGCGCTCGTCGGCGGCATTGCCGATTGGTTCGCCGTGACGGCGCTCTTCAAGAAGCCGTTGGGCTTCCCATGGCATACGGCGCTTTTGCCGCGCCGCCGCGAGTCCTTCATCGAAGCGTCGGTCACGCTTGTGCAGAAGGAGTTTTTTTCACGCCGCAAGATTTTCCAAGCCTTGCAGCACATCGACCTCGTCGCTCGCTTGCTTGAGTTTCTTCGGCGAGAGGATGTGCAGGAAAAACTCGTCGCGCAGTTCCTGCACTATGTGCGCAGTTTCGCCATGCACATCGATCGCGAGAAGCAGGCGAATGCCTTTGCGGACGAGATGCGCAGCGAACTGAAGCGGTCGCGTCCCGAAGAAATTTTTTCTTTGATCGGACGCTGGATGCGCGACGACGAGCGCGACCATGTGCTCGTCGCGCGGGCGGCGCAGTTTCTCGCTGAGAAGGCTGCTGCCCCGGAGTTTTCCCGAAAGGTCGAGGATCTGCTCTTCAACTATGCGAAGGAAAATGCCAGGAGCACTTGGGACAAGTTCCTGCTCGGCATCGGGCAGATCGCGGACGTCGTGAACTTCGCCGATCTCGCTCACCTCGTGCGTCATCAGGCCTTGACCGTACTGACGGAATTGGCCGAAAAGGATTCAGCGCTGCAGAGGGAATTTCTTGCAGTATGCTATGAGAAGGCGGAGGAGCTTTGTGCCGACGAGGAGTTTCGTTCCTTCTCGCTGGAGCTGCGCGACGCCATGCTCAGAGGGCTGCCGCTTGAAGAAGCGATCGAGCGAAGTTTGGCGTTTGTGCAGAAGCATTTCTTCTTGGCGCGGGGCAGGCATAGATTCGACACAGTATTGCCGCTCTTACGCGAGAAATTTTCTGCCGTCCTCGTCGAAGAGCTGCGGCGTGCGCTTGCGCTCGTCGGCAGGGATGAGAAGATGCAGCGTGCGATCGACCGGCTGCTCTACGATCTCGCGGCGCGTTCGGCGCTCGCCGCGCAGGATCTCGTCGCCGTCATCGTGCGCGACGTGCTCGCGCGTCTGACGGACGAGCAGCTCAACCATCTTGTCTACGACAAGGTGGAGCCTGATCTCCTGTGGATTCGCATGAATGGATCTATCGTCGGCGCGGGTCTGGGGCTTGTCATCTTCGTTTTGCTGCAGCTTGTCCATTGAATATAATGAGGTGATTTTGTGAAAAAAGGGATGAAGACGGCAGCTTTGGCTGCTATTCTTGCGGGTTCTGCCGCTTGGTGCGGCTGTTTGCCGGCTGCGGCTTCTGCAGTGGACGATGCGCTCGCGCGTACCCTGGGGACGTTCGCGCCTGCAGCGCCTGTCGAACCGCAGAAGCCGAAAGCGGAGCAGACGGAAGAACAGAAGCAGGTGCAGGAAACGCAGCCGAAGAAAACGCATGAGCAAGAGCAAGAATCCGTGCGTGAGGAACACCGTGAGCAAAAGCCTGCATCTAATGCTGCTGCTTCGCGCGATGCAGCAAAGCCGGCGCAGACGCTGCCGAAGCCGGATGCGGGCAAGATGGCGCAGGAACTTCCGAAAAGGCAGGGGGAAGTTGCCGGACAGTCGCCGGACTTCGCCGCAATTCAGAGCGGCATTGACAGCTACCAAAAGCGCGATCTCGATGCTGCCTACAGAGAATTCAGCAGGGCGATTGCAATCAATGGAGAAAATCCGACGGCTTTCGTCAATCGCGGCATCGTCTTGCGCGATATGAAGCGCTATGGGGATGCGCAGAAAGATTTTCTTACGGCGCAGTCCTTCGATCCTCGGAATGCGCTTATTGAATTCGAGATGGGATTGACTGCGCTTGCTCAAAATGACAGTGGCACGGCGTTCGCGCACATGGATCGAGCCGTTGCCTTACAACCGGACGATATGGGGGCGCAGATGTATCGCGCTTCCTTGCTCTATCGTCTGGGGCGCTTCGATGATGCCATAGATGGCTATACGCATGTGCTCGAAAAAGCCGATGACGTTCTCAAACTGCGCGCCTATATTGAGCGCGGCTTGGCGAAGGAACAGAAGCAGGATCTTGCTTCTGCCGTGGACGATTATACGGCGGCATTGACGCTCGAAAAGGAAAATGTTCCAGCCTTGAGCCGGCGTGGTGTTTGCCTCGAGCGTTTGGGCAAGCACGAAGAGGCAATTGCAGATTTCACGCATCTTTTGGAAGGCGTGCCCGCCGATCAGGCATCGCTCATTTATTTCAATCGTGCGGGAAGTTATCGTGCGCTCGGTCAGCTCAATGAAGCCATTGCCGATTATACGCATGCATTGGAGCATACGTCGGATGTACTTCCCATCTACATCGAGCGCTCGATTTCTTATCGTTTGATGGATCGGAACGAAGAGGCGCTTCTCGATATTGAGAGGGCGCTGGCGATCGAGCCAAAGAATGCGGATCTTCTCAACTTGCGTGCGATTGAAAAGATCCAGCTCAATGATGTTCATGGAGCGCTCGCTGACCTTGATGCAGCAATCGATCTCGAGCCGAAGAATGCCGCGTTCTTTGGTAATCGTGCGGGTGTATTGGAGAATATGGGCGAGAAGGCGAAGGCCATCGACGACTATACGGCGGCGCTTCGGTTGGAGCCGGGCAATGCCAAATTCTATTATCGCCGCGGTTATCTGTATCGTTTGTCGGGTAAGACGGCGGAGTCCGAGAGCGACTACAAGGCGGCGACGGCGATTGAGCCGGATCTTCCCGCCTATAAGTGAAGGTGAAATAGAAAAGGCTGCCGATGGCAGCCTTTTTTCAAAAGTTCTTCTTGCGGTTGCGACGCGCGAGAAGTCGGATAACCTTTGCGCCTGTGTTGTGGATGCGCCGAAGCGGCGCGACGCGCGACTTGATCTTTGGCTTCATATCCTTGGCCTTGCCGAAGTCGCCGCGCTTGAGGAAGGTCGTGCGAATCTTTTCAGGTTTGAAGAAACTCCTAAGCCCTTTGAAGAGCGTTTCAGGCTCGGCATTCGCGTCACAGAGGAAGATATCGCCCGCCGCGTAGCGGAGTTCCGTGTAGGTGTGCAGTGCGAGATGTCCCTCCTTGAGGGCGAGGAGGACGACGAAATGACCCTTTTCAATCACCTGCGTGTCGACCTGCAGAATGTGAAGGCCCGCTTCCTCGGTGAGACGCCTCAAGGAGGCGACGGTCATCTCCATGTCGAGCAGCTTGTTTTCTTTACAGTTGTATAAGTCGGCCGTGAGATGCCGTGCGATGATCTTCAAGAGGGAATCGCTCCTTTGCGGTAAAGTCGAAAAGTTAGTCATTTCCATTATAGAGGATTTAGTTGACAATGTAAAGTTAGAGGCGTATACTATTTCGCATTTGCAGAATTTGAGAGAATTTTACGGAGGGAAGAGGATGGTAGGAGGATTGTCAGATCGGTCGGGCAAGACATACAAGGGGGAGCCGCCCTTGCTCATCCAAGGTGCGATGAGGGTGGAGACGAGCCATATAGTCGAGCAGCTCGACGCTCTGGAGGAATACCGGCTCGGCGAGTGGTACTTCGCCTCGGGCACTTATCATGGCGTGCCTCTTGCCGTTTCGCGCACGCAGTGGGGCTTGGCGAATGCGGCGGCGACGACGGCGCTTGCCATGGAGTTCTTTCACCCCTGCGCCGTCATCAATCAGGGGACGGCGGGAGCGCATGATCCGGTTCTAAAGAATTTCGATATTGTCATAGGCAGAGAGACGGTCAATATATCGGCATGGAAATCTCACTTTCGCGCACGCGGTGAGGGTGTCGATGAAGAGGCACTCGACCAGCTCGGCGTCTTTGCCTACGACAAGGAAGCGCGTCGCTTCACGCAGAAGGTCTTTCACAGAGCAGACGAGGGTCTCTTTCGGACGGCGCTCGCGCTCAAGAACTCCTACAAGAAAGGAAGCGTGACGGAGGGCATCATCGGTACGGCGGACAGCTGGAACTGCCAAGTCGACCGCGTGCTCTTCCTGCATGATTTCTACGGCACTGCGGTTGAGGAGATGGAGGGTGACGCCGTCGCGCAAATTTGCCAGACGTACGATGTGCCGTTCCTCACGATCCGCGTCGTTTCCAATACGGTCTTTGCGGGTGACGTTGATTGGGATCTCGCTGTCGGTACCGCGCTGCAGGAATATGTTCTCGCTGTTGCCGAAGCGTATATGAAGAAGCGTTGAAGGTTCGCTCGTTTTCCTTTATAATAGGAAGAAGCGAAACATAAAAGAGTGATAGAGGAGGCTGCCATGACGAAGATTCCCTTTGCACATTTGCACGTTCATACATGCTACAGCCTTCTCGACGGCGCGAGCCGCATTCCCGAGCTTATCGCACGCACGAAGGAGCTTGGCATGGATTCCGTCGCGATCACCGATCACGGGGCGATGTACGGTGTCATTGACTTTTATAAGGAAGCAAAGAAGCAGGGAATTCGTCCGATCATCGGCTGTGAGGCGTATCTTGCACCTGAGTCGCGCTTTGACCGCACCGAGGTGCGCGGCACGCGCTACTATCATCTGATTCTTCTTGCGGAGAATGAGGAAGGATATCGAAGCCTGGTGAAACTCGTCTCGTTCGCCAATACAGAGGGCATGTACTACAAGCCGCGCGTCGACAAGGACATCCTGCGCAAGTATCATAAGGGCCTCATCTGCCTCAGCGCCTGCGTCGCGGGAGAGATCCCGCAGGCGATCCTGCGTGGCGAGCGCGAGCGCGCGGAAAAGCTCGTCGAGGAGTATATCGACATCTTTGGACGAGAGAATTTCTTCCTTGAGATTCAAGACCATGGAATCCCCGATGAAAAGACAGCATTCGCGGGTGTCATCGAGCTGGCGGAGAAGTTCGGCGTCGGACTCGTGGCGACGAACGACATCCACTATGTGCATAAAGAGGACACGGAGGCGCACGATGTCCTGCTCGCGATTCAGACGGGCAAGGGCGTCCATGATCCGACGCGCATGCGCTATGCCGAAGGGGAGTTCTACATGCGCTCGCCCGAGGAGATGCAGGCGCTTTTTCACGATCACCCGGAGGCGCTCGCCAATACGCAGAAGATCGCCGAGCGATGCAAGGTCGACTTTGAGTTCGGGCATCTTCATCTGCCGAATTTTCCGTTGCCGGAGGGAATGTCGGACGAGGCCTACCTAAAGCAGCTCTGCGAGGAGAATCTGCCCCTTCGCTACGAAAAGATCACGCCCGCTGTGCGCGAAAGGCTCGATTACGAGCTTTCCATCATCCATCGCATGGGCTATGACAGCTACTTTCTCATCGTCTGGGATTTCATCAAGTATGCGCGCGGCGAGGGAATCGCCGTCGGTCCGGGGCGCGGCTCGGCGGCGGGCAGCATCGTCGCCTATCTCCTGGGCATCACGAATCTTGATCCTTTGAAGTACGAATTGCTCTTTGAGCGGTTTTTGAATCCGGAGCGCGTGACGATGCCTGATATCGACATCGACTTCTGCTACATCCGCCGTGAGGAGGTTATCGACTATGTGAAGCGCCGCTACGGCGCCGATCATGTCGCGCAGATCATCACCTTCGGCACGATGGCGGCGAAGGGCGCGATTCGTGACGTCGGGCGTGCGCTCGAAATGACGTATGCGAGCGTCGATCGCGTGGCGAAGGCTGTGCCGTCAGAGCTCGGCATCACGCTCGACCGTGCGCTCGCCGATTCGCAGGATTTTCGCAGCATCTATGAGGAGAGCGACGAGACGAAGCGGCTCATCGACTTCGCGCGCGACCTGGAGGGGCTGCCGCGCCACTCGTCGACCCATGCGGCGGGCGTCGTGATCGCGCGAAATCCCTTGACCGACTATGTGCCCGTGCAGGTCTCCGACGGCACGCTTGTGACGGAGTACGACAAGGATCACGTGGAAGAGCTCGGTCTTTTGAAGATGGATTTCCTCGGCCTGCGCACGCTCACGGTCATCGCCGACGCTTTGAAGAACATCAAGAAGAGCCGCGGCGTCACGATCGACATCGACAAGATACCGCTCGAAGATGAGAAGACGGCAGAGATGCTCTGCCGCGGCGATACGGGCGCGGTCTTTCAGATGGAATCGGCGGGCATGACGAATCTCGTCAAGGATCTGCAGCCAAAAAGCTTCCAAGACCTCATTCCGACGGTCGCACTCTATCGGCCAGGGCCTCTGGGCAGCGGCATGGTGGCGGACTTCATCGCGGGCAGGCACGGCAAGAAGAAGGTGGCGTACCTGCATCCTTTGCTCGAGCCGATCCTTAAGGAGACGTTCGGCGTCGTGCTCTATCAGGAGCAGGTTATGCAGGTCGTGCAGGTGCTCGCGAACTTCACGCTCGGGCAGGCGGACATCCTGCGCCGCGCCATGGGCAAGAAGAAGCATGAAGTCCTGATGTCGCAACGCGAGACGTACATGAAGGGAACGCGAGAGAACGGCATTGATGACGCTTTGGCGGAAAAGATCTTTGATCTTCTGACGCATTTCGCCGACTACGGCTTCAACAAGTCGCACAGCGCGGCATACGCGCTCGTGGCGTGGCAGACGGCGTACTTGAAGGCGCATTATCCGCAGGAGTTCATGGCGGCGATGCTCACGAGCATCATGGATACGAACGACAAGGTCGGCGTCTACATCGAGCTTTGCCGCCGCATGGGCATCAAGATCCTGCCGCCCGACGTCAACGCGAGCGAGGCGAATTTCAGCGTCGACGGTGCGGCCATCCGCTTCGGTCTCGCCGCCGTGCGAAATGTCGGCGAGGCGGCAATCAAGAGTCTCGCCGCCGTGCGCGAGGAAGGCGGCGCTTTCACGTCGCTCCTGGACTTCTGCACGCGCGTCGATATGCGCACGGCAAACAAGCGCGTGCTTGAAAGTCTCATCAAATGCGGTGCGTTCGACTCTCTCGGCGCGCACCGCTCGCAGCTTCTTGCCGTCTTGGAGCGCGTCATCGACGTCGCTGCACGAAAGCATGCGGATGCAGCGAGCGGGCAGATCGGCCTCTTCGGCGAGGCGGCGATGCAGGAGGCCGAGGACGTCGCGCTTCCTGACATCGCTGAGGCAGACGCCGTGCAGCGGCTCGCGTGGGAGAAGGAGAATACAGGCTTCTTCATTACAGGACATCCGCTCGATCGCCATGAGAAGAAGATCAAGAATCTCGTGCCCATCGGGGATATCTTAGACGGCAAGAAGAAGGAGCGCCAGCTCGTGCGCATCGGCGGCCTCGTCTCCTCGGCGAAGCGGATCGCGACGAAGAAGGGCGACACGATGTGCTTCTTGGAATTGGAGGACTACACGCATTCCGTTGAAGTCGTCGTCTTCCCCGCGGTCTTCTACCCGCATGTGAACCTCCTTGTTCCCGATGCGGCCATCGTCGTGCAGGGGCGCGTGAATTTCACGGACGACGGCGTCAAGGTGCTTGCTGACACAATTACTGCGCTCGACGATTATCGGCAGGATTATTACATCACGCTTACCGCAGAGCACGAGGAAGCGGCTGCGCTCGATGCGCTCTACGGCATTTTCGCGATGCACAGGGGCGATCATGTCGTCTTTTTGAATCGGAAGGGACGTTGGCAGAAGTTGGAGCCGCAGTATTGGCTCGACGCATCTCCTGCCGTCGTGCAGGAAATCGAGGCCTTGCTCGGCAAAAACTCGGTGCTGCAGAGATAGCGCCGAAGGAGGAAATTTTCATGTGGACATCGATCTTTGTGGCTGCAACAAAGGGGCAGGCGGAGAAGATCTGCGAAAGGCTGGAGGCGGAAGGCATATTGACGGATCGGAAATCCGTCGGCAGCCAGCGCAAGGCGAACTTCGAGATACGCGTCCTCGCCTCGGAAGTGGAAGAGGCGCGCGACATCGTCTGCAATATGGCGAATCTCTGAGCGCGGTGTGCGTCGGATGCGTCTAATAAGAGTTTACGGGTAAGGGTGAAGTATGGAAGAACGATTGCAAAAAATCATCAGCCGCGCGGGCGTGGCGTCACGCCGCAAGGCGGAGGAACTCATTGCGGCGGGGCGCGTGACAGTGGACGGCGCGGTGGTGCGTGAGCCGGGAACGAAGGCGGACGCGGCGACCGCATGTATTGCGGTGGACGGCGAGCCGCTTCCCGCAGAGGAGCGTCTCGTCTATTTCTTGCTGAACAAGCCCAAGGGCTGCGTCTCGACCGTTTCCGACGAGCGCGGCAGGCGCACGGTGCTCGACCTTCTGCCCGTGAAGGACGTGCGCGTCTATCCGGTGGGAAGGCTCGACCAGAATACGGAAGGGCTGCTCCTCCTTACGAATGACGGTACACTGACGCAGGCTCTTCTTCATCCGCGCTTTCTCGTGCACAAGACGTACCGTGCGAAGGTGGCGGGCGACCTTACGCCAGAAGCCCTGAAGAAGCTCCGAGGCGGCATCGAACTGGCAGACGGCATGACGGCGCCGGCGGAGGTGCGCGTCTACGGCGTGACGGAAAAGGGGCTCAGTGACGTCGAGGTCACGCTGCACGAGGGCAGGAATCGGCAGGTGCGTCGCATGTTCGAGGCCGTGGGGTGCGACGTGCGCGCCCTGAAGCGCACGCGTTTTGCGCAGCTCACGCTGGACGGCGTCAAGCGCGGCGCTTCGCGCCCGCTGACGAAGGCGGAGGTCGAGGCGCTCTATCGCCTCGCAGAAGAGCGATGAGTGCGCGGCGCGTCCTCGTCGTCGGCGCGGGACCGGCAGGCCTCATGGCGGCGGCCAAGGCGGCGGAAGCAGGCGCTTCCGTGCTCCTTTTGGAGAAAATGAAACAGCCCGGCCGCAAGATGATGATCACGGGCAAGGGGCGTTGCAATATCACGAATGTCGCGCCCGTCGCCGAGATCGTCAAGAATATTCCGGGCAACGGTTCTTTTCTCTACAGCGCCCTGCACGCCTTTGACAATGAGGATGTGCGGGACTTTTTCCGAGAACTTGGCGTGGAGACGAAGGTGGAGCGCGGCGGGCGTGTCTTTCCCGTCAGCGACTGTGCCGCCGATGCGGTAGCGGCACTCGTCCGGCACCTTCATGAGCTTGGCGTGAAGATCGAGACGGAGGCGCGCGTCGCTGAGATCCTCGTGGAAGAGGGACATGCGGTGGGCGTCGTGCTCGCGAGCGGTGCGAAGATGCGTGCCGATGCCGTCGTGCTCGCGGTGGGCGGCGCTTCGTATCCGGGCACAGGATCGTCGGGCGACGGCTATGCAATGGCGCGCGCGTTGGGGCATACGATCACGGATGTCTTGCCGTCGCTCGTGCCGCTTGTCACGGAGGAGGACTGGGTCAAAGAGGCGCAGGGGCTGTCCCTGCGCAACGTGCGCGTGACGCTTCTCGCCGACGGAAGGAGAATCGGCGAGGAATTCGGCGAGATGATGTTCACGCACTTCGGCGTGACAGGGCCCATCGTTCTGTCTTTGAGCCGCATGACGGCGCAGGCGCTTGCGGCGGGGAAATTCGTGGAGCTTGTACTCGACTTGAAGCCCGCCCTGACGCCTGAAGTCTTTGCGGCGCGAGTGCAGCGCGACTTTGAAAAATACCGGAACAAGGCGCTGAAGAATGGCATGCGCGATCTTTTGCCCGGGAAACTCATCGCGCCCGTGCTCGATGCGGCGTATTTGTCTCCTGAAAAGCCCGTGCACGACTTGCGTCGTGAAGAGCGCATGAGAATCTCCGAGGTGATCAAGCATCTCGTGCTCACGATTGAGAAGACGCGGCCTCTCGCCGAGGCCATCGTGACGGCGGGCGGCGTTTCGACGAAGGAGATCGATCCCAAGACGATGGAATCAAAGCTTGTGCCGGGGCTTTACCTTGCCGGCGAGGTCGTCGACGTCGACGGCTTCACGGGCGGATACAACTTGCAGGCAGCGTTTTCCATGGGGGCGGCAGCGGGACGCTGGAGCGCCGCTCGTGCGGGAGAGGCAGAAATTTGAAAGCATGATTTTGAGGGGAAGATGTATATGGCTGAAGGAAGAGAAATCCGTCCGGCAAAGAGAGGGCTGACGGGGAAGATCCGCGTGCCCGGAGACAAGTCCGTTTCACATCGCAGCGTGATGTTTTCTGCCATAGCGAAGGGGAAGGTGCACGTCCGAAACTTCCTCGAAGCGGCGGACTGCCTTTCGACAGCGGCGTGCATGAGGGCGCTCGGCGCAGGCGTCGAGCGGCAGGCGGACGCCTCCTTCCTCGTCACGGGTGTCGGCCTGCATGGCTTGAAAGAGCCGCAGGGCATCCTCGATGCGGGAAATTCCGGCACGACGCTGCGTCTTCTGTTGGGGATTCTCGCGGGGCAGCCGTTCTTCTCGGCGCTCTCGGGCGATGCGTCGCTCTCGCGCCGTCCCATGGGGCGCGTCGTCGAGCCGCTCACGCGCATGGGCGCGACGATCCGAGGGCGCGGTGCGGATCGCTTCCTGCCGCTCGCCGTACTGCCGCATGAGGGATCGCTTCGTGCGATGGACTACGAGAGTCCCGTCGCGAGTGCGCAGGTGAAGTCGGCGGTGCTTCTTGCGGGTCTTTATGCGGAAAGAGAGACTTGTCTGACGGAGCCGGCGCTTTCGCGCGACCATACGGAACGCATGCTCAGCGCCTTCGGTGCAAGGATTGAGCGCGAGGGGACGAAGGTGACGATCGAGCCGGCCGACGAACTATTTGCGCCCGAAGAGATCCGTGTACCTGGCGACATCAGCTCTGCCGCGTACTGGCTCGTTGCAGCGTCTCTGATTGAGGGCAGCGACATCATCCTGCAGGATGTTGGCGTCAATCCGACACGCACGGGCATTCTCGATGTATTGTCCGACATGGGTGCGAACATCACGATCGACAACGAGCGTGAGAGCGGCGGCGAGGCGCTTGCTGACATCCGCGTGCGGGCGGCGTCGCTTCGTGGTACATCGTTTGGCGGCGAGATCATTCCGCGCCTCATTGACGAGATCCCAATCCTTGCCGTCGCGGCGCTTTTCGCAGACGGCGACACCGTGATTTCGGGTGCGGCGGAACTGCGCGTCAAGGAGACCGACCGGCTTGCAGCGGTGACGACGGAGCTCAATCGCCTCGCCCCGGGTGCTGTCGAGGCGAAGGAGGACGGCATGGTCATCCATGGCGGGCGCATGCTTTCGCCCGCTTCCTGCCGCACCTACGACGATCATCGCATGGCGATGTCGCTCGCCGTGGCAGGCGCCGCAGGAGTGGGCGTGACGCTCGATGCGCCATCTTGCGTCAATATCTCATATCCGTCTTTTTATCAGACGTTGGATGGACTTGTGCAACAGGGGGAAAGATGATGGCAAAGAAACTCGTGGTGGCGATCGACGGGCCGGCGGGTGCGGGCAAGAGCACGGTAGCTCAACTCGCGGCGAAGGAACTCGGCTACACTTACATCGACACGGGCGCGATGTACCGTGCCGTTGCGTGGAAGGCACTCAAGGCCGGAGAGCCTCTGACGGATGAGAAGATTCTCACAGCCGTCGCCGACATCGTGGTCAGTCTGCGCTATGATGGGAAGCGGACGCAGGTTTTCGTCGACGGTGAAGAGGTTACGAGCGAAATCCGCACGCCTGCGATCAGCGCCGTCGTATCGCAAGTGGCGCGCTTGGGTTCCGTGCGCGAGAAGATGGTCGAGCAGCAAAGGCGCATGGCAGACGCGGGCGGCGTGCTCATGGACGGCAGGGACATTGCCACGCATGTTCTGCCGAACGCTGACGTGAAGATTTTCCTCACGGCCTCCTTGGCGGAGCGTGCAAAACGCCGCTGGAAGGAGATGCAGGAAAAGGGCTACGACATGACGCTCGCAGAGCTTGAAGCGGACATCGCACGGCGCGACAAGGCGGACAGCGAGCGCGAGATCTCGCCGCTCGTGCAGGCGCCGGATGCAGACCTGCTCGATACGACGGGCATGGACATCGCCGCCGTCGTGCGTGCTATCGTAGAAAGGTGCGGCAAATGATTTACGCTCTATTGAAAATCACGTTTGCCATGCTCTTTTCCCTTGTTTTTCGCGCCAAAATCGAGGGCAGGGAAAACATGCCGAAAGAAGGGCCTGTGATCTTGGCGGCGAATCACATGAGCAACTGGGATCCGCCGCTCTTGGCGACGTTTCTTGCGCGCCCCGTCAGCTACATGGCGAAGCAGGAACTTTTCTTCAATTTCATCGCGGATTATATCTTAAGGAGCTGTCATTCGTTTCCCGTAAAGCGCGGTGCAGCAGACCGGGGCGCGATCAAGGCGGCTCTCGCCGAACTCAAGAAAGGACACTGTCTCGGTGTTTTTCCGCAGGGAACACGCAGCCGCCATGGGGAGAGGAAGAAGGCGGAACCGGGCGTCGCGCTGCTCGCGGCCATGGCAAAAGCTCCCGTCGTGCCGGCCGCTATCATCGGCACCGATCATGTTTTTGCCAATGGCGGCTTCCTACCGAAGCTTCGCGTCATTTATGGAAAACCTTTGATTTTTCAAGGAGAAAAGCAGGATAAGCAGGCGCTGCAGGATTTTTCGCAAAAAATAATGGATGAAATTTACGCAATGATAAAAAATGATAGCATAAGCGATTGATTTTATGCTATAATATAAAATAGATTGCAGAAATGGGGAGAAACTGCCTTTCTGCGATACATTGGATATTTGGTGGTAGATATATGGAAGTATTTCTGGCAGAATCCCTTGGCTTCTGCTATGGCGTGAAGCGTGCGATTAAACTTGCGCGCGAACAGGCCGCACCCGACGGAACTTCCTGCACGCTCGGTCCCATCATCCACAATCCTCAGATGGTTTCGCGTCTGGCGGAGGAGGGCGTCGGCATGGTCAATGCCTTGCCCGAGTTGGAGAAGGGGACAGTCATCATACGCTCGCATGGGGTTGGTCCCCTCGTCTATGATGAAGCGAAGGAGCGAGGGCTTTCTCTCGTCGATGCGACGTGTCCGCATGTGAAGAAGGCACAGTCCACGGCGCATGAGCTTTTTCAAGAAGGGTATTCTGTCGTTATCGTAGGGGAGAAGCTTCATCCGGAGGTCAGGAGCATCTTCGAATGGGCAGGCGGCGATGCCGTCATCGTGGATTCCGTCGAGGGAGCCGAAGCTGTCGCACCATGTGCGCGCTTGGGCATCGTCGCGCAGACGACGTTTTCCGGTGCGAAGTTCAAGGAGATTGTACTCCATCTGCTGGACAAGTCGAACGACGTGCGCATCGTCCGTACGATCTGCACGGCTACGGATCAGCGTCAGGAGGCAGCGGTCAAGCTTGCGCGGCAAGTGGATCTGATGCTCGTCATCGGCGGCAAGAACAGTGCGAACACGACGCGCCTCGCGCAGTTGTGCGCCAAGGAATGCCAAACCTATCATATCGAAACTGCGGCGGAGCTGCAGGACGAATGGTTTGATAAAATCAAAAAAATTGGTATTACAGCTGGGGCTTCAACTCCGGACTGGATTATCAAGGAGGTATATCAAAAGTGCAAGAACAGGACATGAAGAGTTTGCTTGAGGCTGAAGAGGAGTCCATGCAGGAGGTAAGGGAACATGATGTCGTAAAGGCTACGGTCGTCGCTGTCGATGATGGTCAGGCTTATGTCAACATCGCTGGCCTCAAGGCGGACATTCCCATCTCGAAGAGGGAGCTTGCCTCACCTGAGCCGGATTCCGCCAAGGATGTCGTGAAGGTCGACGACGAGATCGAGGTCTTTGTCGTGAGCCTCGGCGGTGAGAATGGCGCTACGGTTTCCAAGGTGCGTGCCGACCGTATGGTCGCATGGAAGGAGATCGAGGCGCTGAAAGAAGAAGGAAAGACTGTGCAGGCGCAGGTCACGCAGGTCGTCAAGGGTGGTCTCGTTGCATCCGTCAACGGTCTGCGAGGCTTCATTCCCGCGTCGCAGATGGAGCTTCACTTCGTCAAGGATCTTTCCATCTATGTCGGCCAGACGGTGGAAGCTCTGCCAATCGAGATCGACATCCGCAAGCAGCGTCTCGTTCTTTCGCGCCGCAGCCTCCTGGAGGAAGAGCGCGAGAAGAAGCAGGAAGAGGTCTTCTCGAAGCTTGAAGTCGGGCAGATCATCCGCGGTACGGTCAAGCGTCTCGTCGAGTACGGCGCCTTCATCGACATCGGTGGCGTCGACGGCCTTGCGCATATTTCGGATCTCGCATGGCATCGCGTGAAGCAGCCGTCCGACGTTCTTTCCGTCGGCGATGAGGTCGACGTCTATGTGAAGAACTTCGATCCCGAGACGAAGCGCATCTCTTTGTCCGTCAAGGACACGATGCGCGACCCGTGGCTCGACAAGGCGGAGCGTTATGCAGAGGGAACGCACATCAAGGGCAAGATCATCAAGCTCACGGATTTCGGCGCCTTCATGGAGATCGAGCCGGGCTTCGATGGCCTGATTCCGATGGGCGAGCTTGCCGACCGCCGCATTGCGCGCGCCGATGAGGCTGTGCAGCTCGGCGACATCGTGAAGGTCAAGATCCTGCACATCGACATGAAGCGCAAACGCATTTCGCTCTCCATCACGAGGGCGCAACGTGATGCCGAGGTTTCGGACGTTTCCTACTACAAGGATGAGCCTGTCACCCACGAAGAGGGCGGCGAGGACTGAAGGATCAAGCCTCATAGCTGAATAAGTAAGAAGTCGGGGAGTGATGAATATTCATCACTCCCTTATTCATCAGAGCGGGGTATGTCCCCGGGGAAAGTCAGAGGAACAGCATGTTGTCAGGGGAAATCATACGCGTAGCGCCGGGGAGTCTGGCAGAAGAATTGGAACTTGCGGTGGGAGATAAGATCCTTGCCGTCAACGGGCAGGAACTGCGCGACATCATCGATCTGAGCTTTGCTTTCGCCGAAGAGGAGATCGAGCTTCTCGTCGAACATGCAGACGGTGAGCAGGAATTGCTTGCCTTCGACAAGGACTATGATGAAGAACTTGGCGCAGAGTTCGCTTCCGCCGTTTTCGATGGCATACGCTCGTGCGGCAATCATTGCTACTTTTGCTTCGTCGATCAGGTGCCGCCTGGCATGAGAAAGAGCCTGTCGGTCAAGGATGACGATTATCGCATGTCGTTCCTCTATGGCAACTTCGTCACGCTGACGAATATGCGCGAGAAGGATTTTCAGCGGATCGAACGCTATCACTTGTCGCCGCTCTTTGTTTCCGTCCATACGATGAATCCCGATCTGCGCGCCGCCATGCTCAACACGCGGCGGGCGGCTGAGATCGCGAACCATCTCGACCGCTTGGAGGCGGCGGATGTCGAGTACCATACGCAGGTTGTGCTTTGCCCGGGACTCAACGATGGCGGGGAGCTTGACCGCACGGTGGAGGAATTGATGGCCAGGCGGCCGCACGCGCTGTCGCTCGCCATCGTGCCCGTCGGGCTCACGCGCTTTCGCGAGGGATGCTACCCGCTGCAGATGTTCGATCGTGAGGGAGCGGCTGCCGTCATTCACCAGATTGAGGTTTGGCAGCGGCGTGCGCGAGAGGAAACGGGCAAGAGTTTCGTCTATCTCGGTGATGAATTCTACTTTCTCGCAGGGCTTCCCGTGCCGCCCGTGGAGGAATACGACGGTTTTCCACAGCTCGACAATGGCATTGGGCTTGCGCGAAGTTTCATCGAGGAGTGGAAGAACACCTTGCAGAAGCTGCCTGCGCCCGAGGGATATGAAGAGCCGCTGCATCTCGTGATCCTCTCGGGCACATCTGTCGCACCGCTTTTCGAGGAGCTTGTGGCTGGGCTTTCTGTACCAGGGCTTCGCGTTCGTTGTCTCGGTGTGGAAAACGATTACTTTGGCAGGACGGTCAATGTTTCGGGACTTCTGACGGGTGAGGACATGCTGCGCGCTCTTGACACTCTGCCCGTTGTGCCGCACGGCGTCATCGTGCCTGAATGCGCCTTGCGCACGGGTGAGAACGTTCTGCTAGACGATATGACGCTCGATGCATTTCGCAGCGCCGTGCCGCACCTTCGCGTTGAGACGGCGCAGGGCGGCGGCGATCTCGCGCGCGCCCTTTTCGATTGGGAGCATTATCGAGGGGCGTCGGATGATGAGGCTTCGTATATGTGGCAGAGCAACGCAGCGTATACGAAACCGAGGAAAGAGGAAAAGGAGAGGATGGAATGAGCAAGCCGATCGTAGCGATCGTGGGACGTCCGAACGTGGGCAAGTCCACGCTCTTCAATAAATTGGGCAGGAAGCGCGTGTCCATCGTCGATGATCTGCCGGGCGTCACGCGCGACCGCATCTACCTTGATGCTGAATGGCTCGGCAAGGAATTTACGATGATCGATACGGGAGGCATCGAACTCGATACGAGCGATGCCATCCTGCGCTCGATGCGTCAGCAGGCGCAGATCGCCATGGAGGAGGCGGACGTCATCCTCTTTCTCGTCGACGGCCGTGCGGGTCTGACGCTTGCCGATGAGGAAGTCGGCAAGATGTTGCGCACGACGAAGAAGCCCGTGCTCTTGGCCGTGAACAAGATTGATTCGCCCAAGCAGGAGGCGGACGTCTACGAGTTCTACAACCTCGGCCTTGGCGATCCCGTGCCGATTTCTGCTACGAACGCCATGAACCTCGGCGATCTGCTCGATGCTCTCGTGGCGCTCTTTCCCGAAGGAGCAGAGGAAGAGAAAGAGTCGGATGAGATCAGCATCGCCGTCATCGGCCGTCCGAACGTCGGCAAGTCCTCGCTCGTCAATGCACTCTTGGGTGAGGAGCGCGTCATTGTCAGCGACGTCGCGGGCACGACGCGCGACGCCATCGACACGCACTTTATGGCGGAGGACACGAAGTTCATCCTCATCGACACGGCGGGCATGCGCCGCAAGGGAAAGATCGATGCGCCGATCGAGCGCTACAGCGTCATGCGAGCGCTTCGCGCCGTTGATCGCGCCGACGTCGTGCTCGTCGTGCTCGACGCCACGGCGGGCATCACCGAGCAGGACAAGAAGATCGCGGGCTATGCCCATGAATCGGGCAAGGCGGTCGTGCTTATCGTGAACAAGTGGGACATCTACGAAAACAAGGATGAAAAGTCTACGCTGCGCTTCACGGATGAACTGCGCATAGAACTCGGCTTCCTGCAGTACGCACCCGTCCTTTATACTTCGGCACTCACGCACCAGCGCGTCGCGCGCGTCACCGATCTCGTCAAGTATGTGGCGGATCAGGCGTCGATGCGCGTCAAGACGAGCATCCTGAACGACCTCGTGCGCGATATGATCGCCGTGAATCCGCCGCCTGCTCACAAGGGTAAGCAGCTCAAGATTCGCTACATGACGCAGGCGGACATCCGTCCGCCGAAGTTTATCGTTTTCGTGAACGAGCCTGAGCTCATGCACTTCTCGTATCTGCGCTACATCGAGAACAAGC
Organism: Selenomonas sp. CM52; assembly: GCF_000292955.1. Taxonomy (NCBI): domain Bacteria; kingdom Bacillati; phylum Bacillota; class Negativicutes; order Selenomonadales; family Selenomonadaceae; genus Selenomonas; species Selenomonas sp. CM52. The sequence continues at coordinate 85,201 of NZ_ALNM01000028.1, read as the reverse complement.
TGCGCGAGAGCTTCGGTTTCGAGGGGACGCCGCTGCGCCTCATCGTGCGCGGCAGGGAGGAGGAAGAGATATGACGCTTTTCGCCTGCATCATCGCCTACATTCTGGGTTCTGTGCCGAACGGTCTGCTTCTTTGCCGCGCCATCTGGCACATTGACATCCGCGAACATGGCAGCCGCAACATCGGCGCGACGAATGTTTACCGCACGCTGGGCAAGGGGCCGGGGGCGCTCGTCTTCGCGCTCGATTTCCTCAAGGGATTCCTCGCCGTCTATATCGCCATGCTTCTCGTCGGCACGCCGTTTTCCATGGTCTTGGGCGGTATCGCCGCCATTCTCGGACACTCGGCGTCCGTCTTTTTGCGCTTCAAGGGAGGCAAAGGCGTCGCTACGGGGTTGGGCGTCATAGCGATGCTCATGCCGGCGGTGACGGGCGTCGTCTTCCTTGCATGGCTCGTCATCGTGCTCGTCACGCGCTACGTTTCGCTCGGCTCCATCGTCGGCGCGGCACTCGTGCCCGTGCTCGCCTTCTTCTTCGGCTGCCCAACGGAATACACGGTCTTCGGCGTCCTCGCCGCCGTTCTCGTCATCGTGCGTCACCATACGAACATCACGCGCCTCTTGAATGGCACGGAGAGCAAGATCAAGGCGGGGCATCGTTGAGAGGGAGTATTTGAGAATTCTTTTCTCGCAAAATGTCTATAGGGACTGTACAATAGTGTTGGACAATGGTATAATTCCAAGCGTGGAATTTATGCGGCAGGAGGAATTTTTATGCCAAGAGAACGCAAAGAAAACACGGAACAGAAGGCGCAGAGTGGATTCTTCCTCGTGCAGGAGCAGATCTTGCCCGAGGCGATCAAGAAGACAATCCGCGTGAAGGAGATGCTCAAGCGCGGCGACGCACGCACGATCAACGAGGCGGTCGACAGTATGGGATTGAGCCGCAGCGCTTATTACAAGTACAAGGATTATGTCTTTCCTTTCTATGAAGCGAGCCGCAACAAGATCATCTCGCTGACGCTCCTCTTGGAGCATAAGAAGGGCGTCCTTTCGAGCGTGCTCAATACGATCTCGGCGGATTCGGGTAGCGTTCTGACGATCAATCAGGGCATCCCCCTGCAGGGTGTGGCGAATGCGACGGTTTCCATTGAGACGGCGAACCTCTCGGTGGATCTTGAAGCGCTTCTCGACAAGCTGCGCATGGTGGACGGCGTGAAGCGTCTCGAAGTCCTCGGACAGGCATGATGAAAGGTGAAGAGATGAAAGAGATCAAGATCGGCATGCTGGGCTTCGGCACGGTCGGCACGGGCGTCGTGCGCGTGCTTCGCGAGAACGAGCGCGAGATCACGGCGAAGGCGGGCGTGAAGCTCACGCTGAAGTCCGTGCTCGTGCGCGATGCGAAGAAAGAGCGCCCCTATATGGAGGGGCTGCATCTGACCGAGAATGTGGATGAAATCCTAAACGATGAGGAAATCGACATCGTCATCGAACTTCTTGGCGGCATCCATCCGGCGCGCGAGTACATGTTGGTCGCGATGGAGAAGGGCAAGAACGTCGTGACGGCAAATAAGGACGTCGTGGCGCAGTTCGGCAAGGACATGTTCGAGGCGATGGAAAAATACGGCGTGGACTTCCACTTTGAAGCGAGCGTCGGCGGCGGCATCCCCATCGTCATGCCGCTGAAGCAGTGCCTGACGGCGAACCGCGTCACAGAAATCATGGGCATCATCAATGGCACGACGAACTACATGCTCTCACAGATGTCGGAGAACGGCTCAGACTACGACAGCGTGCTCAAGGAGGCTCAGGCGAAGGGCTATGCTGAGGCGAATCCTGCGGCTGACGTCGAGGGGCTCGACGCGGCGCGCAAGATTGCAATCCTCGCGTCCATCGCATTCAATACGCGCATCCGCTTCGAGGATGTCTCCGTCGAGGGAATCACGAAGGTCACGCCCGAGGACATTGAGTACGCAAAGGCTCTCGGCTATGTCGTGAAGCTTCTGGCCATCGGACGTGACTGCGGAGAGGCGGGTGTCGATGTGCGCGTGCATCCCGTATTCCTGCCGAAGGCGCATCCGCTCGCCTCCGTCAACGACGTCTACAACGCGATCTTCGTGCGCGGCAACGCCATCGGCGAGGCGATGTTCTACGGACGCGGTGCAGTCGCGATGGCAGCGAGAACGCCCGGCTCATCATCGACGAGAAGGCGCACATAGTAGGACGCTTTCGTTTCCTCCACGGGGCAAAGCGATTTGTGCGCATAGCACGTGCAGTGCAGTCGCCCGAACGTATCGAGCTGCATGTCGCGCGCGATGTCGATGACGTCGGCGACGACGGCTGAAGCTGTCGGCAAAGAGCCTGCATTCGGCAACCACAAGGTCAGTCTGAAATCCGTCATTCAGACGAGACGATATAAGGAGCGTGCGGAAATCGTTGCGGTTACGCATGTCGTCAAGCATAGAAAGATGCAGGAGGCGGCGGCGGATCTTGAGAAGCTTGCCGTCGTCAGTGAGATCCGCAGCATCATCCGCGTGGAAAATCCGCAGGAGGACGGCGCATGCTGAATCGAACGATCCGCGTTCGCGTGCCGGGTACGAGTGCGAACTGCGGGCCTGGCTTCGACGCCATAGGGGTCGCCTGTACGATCTATAACGATCTGGAGCTTACGCTGAAAGGGGAAGAGGGGCTCGTCATCGAAATCGAGGGAGAGGGTGCGGCCAATATCCCCGCTGATGAGCGCAACATTGTCCTTCGCGCCATTCGCACGATCTTGAAGCGCGCGCACCGGGAAGATGAGGTCAAGGGCTTCCATATCCGCATGACGAACCACATCCCCTTATCGCGCGGTCTTGGCAGCAGTGCGGCGGCGATCGTTGCAGGACTCAAGGCGGCGAACGCCCTCTTAGGCAACCGCTTTTCCAGGCGCGAGCTCCTGCAGATGGCGACGAATATCGAAGGTCATCCGGACAATGTGGCGCCCGCCATTTTTGGCGGCTTCACGATCAGCGTCGTCACGCGCGGCAGAGTCGAATGCTTCTCTTTGATGCCTCGCATGCCGCTGAAGCTCGTCGTCGCCGTGCCGGAGTTTCCGCTTTCGACGCGGCTTGCCAGAAGCGTTCTGCCCGAGCAGGTGAAGATGAAGGACGCCGTTTTCAATGTGAGCCGTGCGGCGCTCCTTGTCGCTGCATTGACGAAGGGACAGCCGCGTTTTTTGCGCAACGCCTTCGCCGATGCCCTGCACCAGCCGTACAGAGAAAAGCTCATCCCCGGCATGAAGGACGTCTTTCGTGCCGCATGCCGGGCAGGCGCGCTCGGTGCAAGCCTCAGCGGCGCGGGGCCGTGTCTCATCGCCTATACGCTGGAGAATGAAGAGGCGGTGGGACAGGCGATGGTTGAAGCCTTTAGAGAGCATGAAATCGAGGCGCACGCGCTGCAGCTTTCTCTCGATGCGCATGGTGCGAGAATTTTGAAACATCGCTGACGCAGAAAAGGCGTCGAAGGTGAAGGAGTCGTGTATGCGTGAGGAGGAGTTCGTCAAGGCAGTGGAAGGGGCGGGCGGTACGGTCTACCTCGTCGGCGGCTGGGTGCGCGATCATCTTAGAGGTGCGAAGCCGCGGGATAAGGATTTCGTCATCACGGGGCTGGAGAGGGAGGTTTTCGCAAAGCTTTTCCCTGCTGCATCCCTCATCGGTCACGCCTTTCCTGTCTATCTCGTAGAAATCGACGGCGTACGCTCGGAAGTTTCCTTCGCGCGTCGCGAGAGGAAGTCGGGGCATGGCTATCGCGGCTTTGCCGTAGATTTTGGGGCGGAAGTCACGATCGAAGACGATCTCTTTCGCCGCGATACGCGCATCAACAGCATGGCTTATCGCCTGCCCGCGATGGAACTCATCGATCCCTACGGTGGACGGAGTGACCTTGCGCATTGCGTGATTCGCGCGACGTCGCATCATTTTTCCGAAGATCCCGTGCGGGCTCTTCGTGCAGCGCGTCAAGCGGCAGAACTGGGATTTGTCATCGAAGATGGCACGCGGACGCTGATGGCGGATTGTGCGGCAGAGCTTGAGGAAGAACCGACAGAGCGCATCGTGCACGAGCTTTCGCGTGCGCTTGCCGCGCCGCAGCCCTCGCTTTTTTTTGAAGCTCTTGCACACGCGAGCCTCTTGGAATCGGTGTTCCCGGAAATCTTCGCCCTGAAGGGAAAGACCCAGCCGCCCCAGTATCATCCCGAGGGTGACGCTTACTGCCATACGATGCAGATCGTCGATGTCGTAGCGCGAAAGACGCAGACGATCGAAGCGCGCTTTGCCGCTCTCGTGCACGACATCGGCAAAGGAAAGACTCCCGAGGAAATGCTGCCGCATCATTACGGGCACGAGCAGCGCGGACTCCTTGTACTCGATGCGTGGAACGAGCGCATGACCTTGCCAAAATCGTGGCTTATGGCGGCGTACTTCGTCATCAAGGAGCACATGCGTGCACCGCTTTTGAAAAAGATGGGCAAGATCGCCGATCTTTTGCTTGCGGTCGAAAAATCGGGGCTTTCCTTCGCCGATTTTCGTCGTATCATCTGCGCCGACCATGGCACTTTGCCGTACTATCTGGTGCATGGGGAAGATCTGTTGCGGAAAATGCTTCAAGTGCGCGGTACGGAGGCGCCGCCCGAACTTCGCGGCGCGGACGTGGGGAAATGGCTGCGTGAAGAAAGGGTGCGACGCTTGGCGCAGCTGCTTCCAACATGAGGTCTGCTATGAAGTGCGCTTTTGAAATGGATTTGTCTGAGGTCTGAGTCGGCATGAATGCGGGCGTCTCCTTTACAAGCGCGAAAAAATTCCTTATAATAGTTCTGTCCGATAAGGGAAGAAGGAAAAGGGAGGGGTTCGCATGGCAGTCATCCTGCCTTACAAAGGCAAAGTGCCGAAGATCGACCCGACGGCGCTCATTGCACCGAACGCTACGATCGTCGGCGATGTGACGATCATGGAAGGGGCGAACATCTGGTTCAATGTGGTCATCCGCGGCGATCTGCAGCCCGTCGTCATCGGCAGGTACACGAACGTTCAGGACAATGCGACGATCCATGTCATGGGCGATGCGCCGACGATTGTCGGCGATTATGTGACGATCGGCCATAACACGCTGATTCACTGCAGCAAGATTGGCAACAACTGTCTGATCGGCATGGGATCCACCTTGCTCGGCTACACGGAGATCGGTGAAAATACGATCATCGGAGCAGCGACGCTTCTGACGCAGCACAAGAAGATTCCGCACGATTCCCTGGTCTACGGCAATCCATCGCGCATCATCCGTGCGCTGCGCGAGGACGAGGTCGAGGCGGTTCATGCCTCGGCGATGAATTACTGCAAGCTGGCCCGAGTCTATCGGGAGGAGCGCGAAGCGCGGGAACATCAAGGGAAGTAAAAGGAGATATGAAGATGCAGGAAAAGACTTTGGTACTCATCAAGCCGGACGCTTTCGAGAAGCAGCACACGGGCGATATCATCGCCATCTATGAAAAGGCGGGACTCAAGATCCTCGCGATGAAGCTCATGCAGATGACGCCGCGCGTGGCGCAGAAGCACTACGCCGAGCATATCGGACGCCCCTACTATGCGGAGCTTGAAGAATTCATGACGTCTGCACCGCTCGTTGCCATGGTGCTCGCAGGTGATGACGCCATCGCACGTGTGCGCGAAATCAACGGCAAGACGAATCCTGCAGAGGCCGCCGAAGGAACGATTCGCAAGCTCTACGCCGAAAGCGTTGGCAAGAACGCCGTCCACGCTTCCGACAGCCCTGAGAGCGCGGCGCGCGAAATCGCCATTTTCTTCAGCGCGATCGAAGTCCTCGACTGATATTTTCCTGCCGCATGATTTCTGAAAGTTTGACAGCATTGAGGTGAAAGAGATGGGCGTTTATACGAAGACAGGTGACAAGGGGCAGACGAGCCTATATACGGGCGAGCGTGTCGATAAGGATGCGTTGCGCGTCGAGACGTACGGTTCGGTCGATGAAGCGGGATCGGCGCTCGCCATGGCGCGCGCTTTTGCGACAAAGGAAGCGGTGCGGGAGAAGGTTCTCGTGCTGCTCAAGAAGCTGCCGCTTCTCATGGCAGATATCGCGAGTCTTGGTGAAAAGCCGATGATCACGCGCGAGGATTCAGAGATGATGGAGAAGGACATCGATGCCATCGATGCGAAGCTGCCGAAGCTCGCTCACTTTCTCATCCCCGGCGATACGCAGGCGGGCGCGATGCTCGATCTTGCACGCACGTCCGTGCGCCGCGCTGAGAGACGCTTCTGCGCTTTGGCGAAAGAGGCCAATCTCCATGAGGAAGACCGCGTCTTTCTCAACCGCCTCTCCGATTACTGCTTCATGCTGATGCGCTTGGAGGAAGCGGAAGATTGAGCAGAGGAACGTGAAGGAAGAAGAGATGCCGCCATCAGGCAAAGGCCGCTTGATGGCGGTATTTTTTTGGAAAATTATCTCGCTGTAAAAAGCAGGATATATCTCATTTTCAGAGAATAAAGAAAACATAAAATAACGAGGAGTTGATCAAATGAAAGAGTACGCAAGCACGAATATCCGCAATATTGCCCTTGTCGGGCACGGCAAGTCGGGGAAGACGAGCATCGCGGAGGATTGCCTTTTCAATACGGGGGCGATCAAGAGGCGCGGCAGCATCGCCGACGGGACGATGGCTTCGGACTATGAGCCGGAAGAGACGCGGCGCGAGCTTAGCATACAGACCTCGCTGCTCGCCTGTGAATGGCTCGATCATAAGCTCAATATCCTTGATACACCGGGCTATCCGGACTTCGTCGGCGAGGTGAAGAGCGCCTTACAGGCGGCGGACAGTGCTCTCGTCGTCATCTCGGCTGTCTCGGGCATCGAGGTGGAGACGGAGAAAGTCTGGCGCTATGCGGAAGCGCTGGATTTGCCGCGCGCCTTCTTCGTCAATAAGATCGATCGCGAGCACGCCGACTTCCAAAGCGTCGTCAATGAGCTGCGCCTGCGCTTCGGTACGGGCGTCGTGCCGATCCAGCTTCCTGTCGGCAAGGAAGCGGCTTTCCAGGGCGTCGTCGATCTCCTCGCCATGACGGTTCGCATCAAGGAGCGCGACAAGAACAACTGCGTGGCGCTCGATGAGATTCCCGAATATATGAAGGACGAAGTGGAAGAGGCGCGGCAGACGCTCATCGAGGGTGTTGCTGAAATAAACAATACTCTTCTTGAAAAATACATCGAGGGCGAGACGCTTGATGAGCGCGAGGTGGCAGAGGCTCTGATTGAGGGCATCGAGACGGGCAAGATTTTTCCTGTACTCTGCGGCTCGGCTTCCTTGAATGTCGGCATGCACGCGCTCCTCAACGATATGGTCGAATATTTGCCGGCGCCAACGGATCGAACGGTCATGGGAACGCTGCCCAGTGGCGAGGAATTGGCGGAGCGCACGCCAGGCGATCCTTTTTCCGCGCAGGTTTTCAAGACGATCGTCGATCCGTTTGTTGGACGCTTGAGCTTCATCCGTATCTTTTCGGGCGAGATGAAGAGTGACGCCTCGTATTGGAATATCTCGACGCAGCAGATGGAGCGCGTGAGCACGCTTTACACGATGCAGGGGAAGAAGCAAATCGCTGTTGCCAAGGCGCATGGCGGCGACATCGTCGTCGCGGCAAAGCTGCAGAATACGCGCACCTCGGATACGCTCGTGGCGAAGGAAGCGCCGCTCTCCTACGATGCCATCGAATTCCCCATGCCGATGCTTGCACAGGCCGTTTATGTGAAGAAGAAGGGCGAGGAGGATAAGGTTTTTGCGGCGCTTGCCAAGGAGTGTGAGGAAGATCCGAGCCTCAAGCTCGAAAAGGATGCGGAGACGAAGGAGACTTTGATTCGCGGCATCGGCGAGGTTCACCTTGAGGTCCTACAGGAGAGGATGAAGCGCAAGTTCGGCATCGAGGCGATATTTGCCGAGCCGCGCATCGCCTATCGCGAGACGATAAGGAAGAGCGTCAAGGCGGAAGGCAAGCACAAGAAGCAGAGCGGCGGACACGGCCAGTACGGTCACGTCATGCTGGAGATTTCGCCGCGCGATGCGGGCACGGGCAACGAGTTCACGGAGAACATCTTCGGCGGCAGCGTGCCGCGCCAATATGTGCCCGCTGTGGAGAAGGGGACAGCGGAGACGCTTGCTGCCGGCATCCTCGCAGGCTACCCCGTCGTCGATGTGCGGGTAAACCTCTACGACGGTTCGTACCATACGGTCGATTCGTCGGAAGTCGCCTTCAAGACGGCGACGGCGATCGCCCTTAGAAAGGGCATTATGGAGGCCTCGCCCGTGCTTCTTGAACCGATTTACGAGATGTGCGTCCAGGCGCCCGAATACTATATGGGTGACGTCATGGGGCAGCTCAATGCGAAGCGCGCGCGCATCCTCGGCATGGAGATGATCAGCAAGGATACGAGCGAGGTGCGCGCGCAGGTGCCGCTCGCCGCGCTGCACAAGTACGCGACGGAACTGCGCTCCCTGACGCAGGGGCGCGGCACCTATACGCTGCGCTTCTGCCACTATGAGGAAGTGCCGGAGAAGACGGCGCGCCAACTCATCGAAGCGGCAAGGGAGCGAAAGGAAAAGTAAGGAAAAAATCTTGTTGACAAACCGAAGCGATGTTGCCATAATGTATACATGTTTACACTAGGGTTATGCGTTGGGAGGATTTCAGATGCGACATGTGCTTTCCATACTCGTGAGGAATCAGTCCGGCGTACTTGTCCGTGTTGCAAGCATGTTTTCGCGGCGGGAGTTCAATATCGACAGCCTGTCTGTCGGTGTGACCGAGACTGCGGAGTTTTCCAGGATCACCGTCGTCGTGCATGGCGATGAGGAGCTGATCGACCAGATGATGAAGCAGCTCGAAAAGCTGCCCGATGTCGTCGAGGTGCAGGCGCTCCTTTCCGCTGCCTCGGTTTTCCGCGGCATGACGCTCATCAAGGTCAGAGCGGACGACACGAATCGTCTCGACGTGCTCAAGATGGCGGAGATTTTTCGCGCACGCGTCGTCGATGTGCAGCCGACAACCTTGATTTTTGAAATCACGGGAGATGATGCGAAGGTCACGGCATTCCTGCAGCTTCTTTCGCCCTACGGCATCCTGGAAACGATCCGCACGGGTCTCATCGCTCTCGAACGCGGTGAGCATACCATTTATCAAGATTGTGAGGAGAGAGAGTATTATGGCAAAAACTTATTATGATCAGGACGCGAACTGGGAGGTCATGAAGGACAAGACCGTTGCCATCATCGGCTACGGTAGCCAGGGACATGCACATGCGCTGAACCTCAAGGAGAGCGGCGTCAACGTCGTCGTCGGCCTTTACGAGGGATCGAAGTCCAAGGCTGCTGCCGAGTCCCATGGTCTCAAGGTTCTGACGGTCGCCGAGGCGGTCAAGCAGGCGGACATCACGATGGTTCTGATCCCGGATGAGAAGCAGGCGGACGTCTACAAGGAAGAGATTGGTCCCAACCTCAAGCCAGGCAGTGCTCTCGCCTTCGCGCATGGTTTCAACATCCACTTCAAGCAGATTGTTCCTCCGGCTGGCATCGACGTTTTCATGGTTGCACCGAAGGGTCCTGGTCATCTCGTTCGCCGCACTTTCGAGGAAGGGTCGGGCGTTCCGGCGGTTTTTGCTGTTGAGAAGGATGAGACGGGCAAGTGCTTTGACATCGCGCTCGCTTATGCGCGCGGGCTTGGCGCAACGCGTTCTGGCGTCCTTCAGACGACGTTCCGCGATGAGACGGAAGAGGATCTTTTTGGCGAGCAGTGCGTGCTCATGGGCGGCGTATGCCAGCTCATGCAGACGGGCTTTGAGGTTCTTGTTGAGGCAGGCTATCCGCCCGAGATGGCATATTTTGAGTGCTTCCACGAGATGAAGCTCATCGTTGACCTCTGCTATGAGGGCGGCATGACGAAGATGCGTCAGTCCTGCTCCGACACGGCTGAGTACGGCGACTACATGATCGGACCGCGCATCATCACGGAAGAAACGAAGAAGGAAATGAAGAAGGTTCTGAAGGAGATTCAGGACGGCACGTTTGCCCGCAATTGGCTGTTGGAGAACCGTGCCGCCGGTCGCGCGAACTTCCTCGCACAGCGTCGTCTTCATCAGGAGCATCCGATCGAGAAGGTCGGCGCAGAGCTCCGCAACATGATGCCTTGGCTTCGTGACAAGAAAGAGCTGAAGTTCTGATTTGAGCAACAACAAACGTTGAATCTTGGAACGGCTTACACTCCTTTATGGTATAATGAGGTGTAAGCCGTTTTCTTTCGACTTATCCAGGAGGAAATTTCATGGGAATGAATATGACGGAGAAGATTCTCGCGCGTCATGCAGGACTTTCGCATGTCGAGCCAGGACAGCTGATTACCTGTCAGCTTGACATGGTGCTCGCGAATGACATCACGGCGCCGCCGTCGATCAAGGAGTTCGAACGCATCGGCCGCCCTGTGTTCGACAACGAGAAGATTGCGCTCGTGCCCGATCACTTCCAGCCGGCGAAGGACATCAAGGCGGCGGGACTCGGCAAGATCGTGCGTGACTTCGCGAAAAAGCACAAGATCAAGAATTATTTTGAGATCGGTCGCGTGGGCATTGAGCATGTCATCCTGCCTGAGTTCGGTCTTGTGGGACCGGGCATGCTGACGATCGGCGCGGACTCGCATACCTGTACGTATGGCGCATTGAACGGCTTTTCGACGGGCGTCGGCACGACCGATCTCGCCGTCGGCATGGCGACGGGGCGGGCTTGGTTCAAAGTGCCCGAGACGATCGAGGTGCATCTGACGGGAGAGAAGCCTGCCGATGTCAATGGCAAGGACGTGATCCTAACGCTCATCGGCATGATTGGTGTCGACGGCGCACTCTACAAGTCACTGGAATTCACGGGTGAAGGAGTCGCCGCACTGACGATGACGGATCGTTTGACGATTGCCAACATGGCGATTGAAGCGGGTGCGAAAAACGGCATCTTCCCGTTCGATGAAAAGACGAAGGAGTACGTTGAAGGCCGCGTCAAAGGCGCGTATGAGCCTGTGACCTCGGACGCTGATGCGAAGTATTGCCGCACCGTCGAAATTGACCTCTCATCTCTGCGTCCCGTCGTTGCTTTCCCGCATCTGCCGGGCAACACGAAGCGCGTCATGGACATCGCTGAGCCGATCAAGATCGATCAGGTGGTCATCGGCTCCTGTACGAACGGGCGCTTGGAAGACCTTGAGATTTCCGCAGGGCTATTGAAGGGGCACGAGGTTCATCCCGATGTGCGCTGCATCGTGATTCCGGGCAGTCAGGCGGTTTATCAGGAGGCGATGCACCTCGGCTACATCGACGTCTTCATCGATGCGGGCTGCGCCGTCGCTGCGCCGACGTGCGGTCCTTGCCTCGGCGGCTATATGGGTATCTTGACGGCGGGCGAGCGCTGCGTTTCTACGACGAACCGCAATTTCCGCGGGCGCATGGGGCATGTCGACAGCGAGGTCTATCTGGCAGGCCCGCATGTGGCGGCTGCGAGTGCCATCTTGGGCAGGATCGCCGCGCCGGAGGAGGTAAAGTGAGATGAGTTTGCAAGGAAAAGTCTGGCGCTACGGCGACAATATCGATACGGACGTCATCATTCCCGCGCGCTATCTGAATAGCTTCGACCCGAAGGAGCTGGCGGAGCACTGCATGGTTGACATTGATGAGAGTTTCGCGAAAAACGTGCAGGAAGGCGACATCATGGTCGGCGGCAAGAATTTCGGCTGCGGTTCGTCGCGCGAGCACGCGCCCGTCGCCATCAAGGCCTCAGGGATCCCCGTGATCATCGCGGCAGATTTCGCGCGCATCTTCTATCGCAACGGCATCAACATCGGCTTGCCGCTCCTGGAAATCGGCGATGATGTGGAGAAGATCAGCGCGGGCGACGAGCTGCGCGTCGATACGGAAACGGGAAAGATCGAGAATCTCACGACGGGCGACGTCTTTCAGGCGCATCCTCTGCCGGGCTTCGTGCAGGAGATCGCCGAAGCGGGCGGTCTGATCAACTACATCAAGGAAAAGGGGGCGCTCTGATGGCAAAGAAGATCGTGGTGATACCGGGCGACGGCATCGGCAGAGAAATCACGGATGCAGCTGTCGCCGTGCTGAAAAAGACAGCGGAAAAGTTCCATCTGGCGCTTTCCTATGAGGAGCATGATGCGGGCGGCACGGCTTACGACAAGTGTGGCACGCCGCTGCCGGAAGCGACGCTTGCCGCCGCGCAGGCGGCGGACGGCGTGCTCTTCGGCGCTGTCGGCGGCGACAAGTGGGATGCGGTAGAGCCTGCTCTGCGCCCTGAAAAGGCGATCTTGGGTCTTCGGAAAGGTCTCGGCCTTTACGCAAACCTGCGTCCCGTGAAGGTCGCTGATGCACTCGTCGAGTATTCACCGCTGAAGCCCGAGCTTGTCAAGGGCGCTGACCTCGTCATCGTGCGCGAGCTGATCGGCGGCATCTACTTCGGCGAGAAGTGCGAGTCGGAAATCAAGGACGGCTACGAGAGAGCATGGGATCTCGAAAACTATTCCGTGCCCGAAGTCGAGCGCATCGCAAAGCTCGCGTTCGAGACGGCGAAGCTGCGCCGCAGCCATGTCACGAGCGTCGACAAGGCGAACGTGCTTGCGACCTCGCGTCTCTGGCGGCGCACGGTGGCTGAGGTCGCGAAGGACTACGCGGATGTCGAGCTTACGAATCTCTATGTCGACAACTGTGCCATGCAGCTTGCCGTGCGTCCGACGCAGTTCGACGTCATCGTCACGGGCAATCTTTTCGGCGACATTCTGTCGGACGAGGCGGCGGTCGTCGGCGGCTCCATCGGCATGATGCCGTCGGCGAGCATCGGCGAAAAGACGAGCCTCTTCGAGCCGATTCACGGCTCTGCGCCCGATATTGCGGGAAAGGGCATCGCCAATCCCGTCGGCACGATTCTCTCGGCGGCGATGCTGCTGCGCTATGCGCTCGCCGAAGAAGAAGCGGCGCAGGCGATTGAAACAGCCGTCGATGCGGCGCTCGCCGATGGCTGGCGCACGGCAGACCTCTGGAAGGACGGTTTCAAGAAGGCAACCACCGAGCAGATGGCAGAAGCGGTGCTCGCGCATATATAAGCGCGGGCAGGAAAGGAGAGGCTTTGCATGAGAGGCGCGAAAGCAGTTGTCGAATGTCTGAAGGAGCAGGGCGTCGACACGATCTTCGGCTATCCGGGCGGCATGAACTTGCCGCTCTACGATGCGCTTTACGATGAAAGAAATATTCGTCAGATCGTCACCTCGCACGAGCAGTGCGCAGCGCATGCCGCCGACGGCTATGCGCGTGCGACGGGCAAGGTCGGTGTCTGTCTTGCGACATCGGGGCCTGGCGCGACGAATCTCGTGACGGGCATCGCCACGGCGTTCATGGATTCCATCCCCATGGTAGCGATCACGGGGCAGGTCGATACGGGGCTTCTGGGGCGCGACGCCTTTCAGGAAACGGACATCCTCGGCATCACGATGCCCGTGACGAAGCACAATTTCAAGGTCAAGGACGCGGCAAAACTCATACCGACTTTGCGCGAAGCGTTTGACATCGCGCGCAGCGGCAGGCCCGGGCCTGTGCTCGTCGACATTCCGCGCGACCTCTTCTTTGCCGATGTGAAGTATGAAAGCTGCATCTATGAGGAGAAGACGCCCGGAAAGCCCGACGCGGACTTCCTCATTTGTGCGGCGGAGGCGGCGGAAGCGATCCGGCAGGCGCGAAAGCCCGTCATCATCGCGGGCGGCGGCGTCATCTATGCAGGAGCCTCAAAAGAGCTGGCCGCCCTTGCTGAGCACTACGGCATCCCTGTCGTGCAGACCTTGATGGGGCTTGGTTCTCTGCCGCAATCGCATCCCCTGTGTGTCGGCTTTGCCGGTATGCACGGACATAAGGCGGCAAATCATGCGATTGCCGAGTCCGATGTCGTCATTGCGCTCGGCAGCCGCTTCGGTGACCGCCAGACGGGCAATGTCGTCAAGTACATGAAGGGCACGACGTTCATCCACGTCGACATCGACCCGGCGGAGATCGACAAAAACATTCCAAGCTCCATCGGCCTTGCGGGCGACATGAAGACGATTTTGCATCTCTTGATGAAGCCGGAATCCCTGCATCGTACCGAGGAATGGCTCAAGAGCATCCGCCAATGGCGCACGAAATACGCCTACGACTACGACGCGGGAGATCTGAGCGTGCCGTGGGCAATGCATCATGTAGCGCTCGCTACGGCAGGCAAGCCGTACTCGTTTGCGACCGATGTCGGACAGCATCAGATGTGGGCGGCGCTTCACTTGCGGATCGAAGAGCCGAGATCGTGGCTGACCTCGGGCGGCCTCGGTACGATGGGATTCGGCCTGCCCGCCGCCATGGGGGCGCAGGCCGCCTATGGCAGGAGCCGCCGCGTCATCCACATCGCAGGCGATGGTGGCATGCGCATGACGGGAAACGAGCTGTATACGATCGCGAGGCTCAAGCTTCCCGTGATTTCACTTGTCATGGACAACTGCGCTCTCGGCATGATCCGTCAGCTGCAGAAGGTCATGTACAAGGAGCGCTACATCGCCTGCGAGTTGGCACATCCGATGGATTTTGTCGCCTACGCCAAAAGCTTCGGCATAGAAGCCGAAGCCGTGCAGACGCAGGAGGAGTTTATCCGCGCGTTCAGCCGTGCCATGCAAGCCAACGAGCCCCGTGTCATCGTGCTGAAACTTGTGAAGAGCTTCGTCGAGCCGATGATTAAGGGCGGCGCCAGACTCAACGAATTTGTGGAATTTAAATAGAAGAAGCCTCATCTCTTATGCTACACGGGATGAGGCTTTTTTGACTTGATCGAGAAATATTTCGTTTTTACTACTGCTATCTATAATGTCAAAGGAGAGAAATATGTACGAGAAGAAGTCTATCTATGTGAAGATTGTACGAGGCATTCCTATGCCGTGTAGTGTAAACTACACGCACAAACGTCCACTTCGCGGACATTGTGCGCCGCCCTTACAGAAGCCTAGCCAATCGGTCTGCACCTTCGGCTTGACCTCTTGGGGCTTCATGGTAAAAAGGGTACGAAAAAAGAGCCGTGACAAAATGCTTTCGCACTATGTCACGGCTCCTTCCTTTTCTGAAGAATGGTCGGGATGACAGGATTCGAACCTGCGACCTCATCGTCCCGAACGATGCGCTCTACCAAGCTGAGCCACATCCCGACAACAATATCTATTATACTATGAGGCTTTAAGAAATGCAATAGGAAATAGGAAAAATTTTAGGGGTAAATTTCCAAGGTGAATTTCTAAAATAAAATCAAAATTGGCAAACAAAAAAGGGGCTGTGACAGAATGTAAGAGCATTCTGCCACAGCCCCTTTTTGTTTGCCTCCCCATAGGAAGGGAGGGTTGCTTACAGTTTTGGCTTATGCCTTGTGGGACATATCGTAAGCGTTCATCGGTGCATAGTGCTTCTTGAAGAACTCTTCTGCGACCTGCGGGAAGAGAGCGTAGGAGAGGATATCCTCTTCCGTTGGGTTGAGGAAGCCCTTTGCCTTCATTTCCTTCTCGAAATCTGCAAGCTTCGGAGCCTTCGCATCCTCGGCAACGATGTCCGTGATGATCTCGCTCTCGGGGATGCCGAGCGTCTTCGTGAGATACTCGTGGCTGACTTCCACCGGCGGCTTGCCGAACTTGCCGCGTGCGAGGTCTTTAAATTCCTTCGGAACGATCTTATAGCGCTCGCCCGTCATGACATTGAACGTGGCCATCGTGCCGACGATCTGGCTGGACGGCGTGACGAGCGGCGGATAGCCGACATCGGCGCGCACGCGCGGCATCTCGTCGAGGAGATCCTGGAACTTGTCTTCCATGCCCTGCTCCTTGAGCTGGTTCGCAAGGTTCGAGAGCATACCACCCGGAATCTGGAAGTCGATGACGTTCGGGTTGACGTCGAAGTAGCCCTTGAGGTTGAATTCCTTGATGAGATCCTGCTTGACCTGCAGGAAGTGCTTGGCGATCGGCGTCATGGCCTGACGGTCAAGACCCGTGTCATACGGCGTGCCTTCCAAGGCGGCGACCATCGTCTCCGTGCAGGGCTGGGACGTATCGAGAGCGAACGGCGAGAGCGCGCAGTCAACGGTGTCGACGCCTGCCTCGATCGCCTTGAGGTACGTCATGCTGCCGAAGCCAGACGTATAGTGCGTGTGGAGCTGGATGGGGATGTCGAGCGCAGCCTTGAGCTTCTTCACGAGGTCTTCTGCGACATACGGCTTCAGAAGGCCGGACATGTCCTTGATGCAGACGGAATGGCAACCCATTTCCTGCAGCTTCTTGGAAAGGTCGACGAAGACTTCGTTCGTATGATAGGGGCTGAGCGTGTAGACGAGGCAGCCCTGTACATGCGGCTTTTCCTTGCAGCCGAGAGCAGCGTTGATCGCCGTCTTGAGGTTGCGAACGTCGTTCAGCGCATCGAAGATGCGGAATACGCCCATGCCGTGCTCGGAAGCCTTCTCGACGAACTTCTTGACGACATCGTCCGAATAGTGGTTGTAGCCAAGGAGGTTCTGACCGCGAAGCAGCATCTGGATCGGGGTCTTGAGACGAGCCTTGAGCTTGTCGAGCCTCTCCCACGGATCTTCGTCGAGGAAGCGGAGGCACGTATCAAAGGTCGCACCGCCCCAAGCTTCCAACGAGTTGTAGCCGATCTTGTCGAGCGCTGCAAGCATGGGTTCCATCTGGGAGTAATGCATGCGCGTCGCACACAGGGACTGATGCCCGTCGCGAAGTACTGTTTCGGTGATCTTTACCTTTTTTGCCATAAAAAAACACACTCCTTCGGGTTATACTACCATAAACATGATGTATTTGCTTCACTACAAGTATAGGTACTATTTTGGATATTGTCAATGAAAAGTTACGATTTTTGCAGGTTTTTTCCAATACGCGAAAAATTCTGCCAACACGAGACAAAACGGCTGACGTACAGCCGCTTTTGTCTCGTGCGTTTCAGTTGAAGCATTCTTTTTTTATCAATCCTTGGAAGGATTCCATGATCTTTTTCGTGATCTCGCCGGGGGCGCCCGAGCCGATCTTCTTGCCGCCGATCTTTATGACGGGCGTGACTTCGAGGCTTGTGCTCGTTTCAAATGCTTCGTCCGCCTTCTGAGCGAACTCCGGCGTGAAGGTCTTTTCGATGACGGTCAGACCGAGTTCCTTGGCGCATTCCTCGACGACGACGGCACGCGTGACGCCCGGCAGTACGAGATGGTCAAGCGGATGCGTCCAGACGACGCCGTCCTTGATGAGGAAGAAGGTGCTGCTCGCGCCCTCGGTGACGAGTCCCGTGTCCCTGCGGTAGAGAAGAGCCTCTTCGCATCCTTCCGCCTTCGCCTTTTCCTTGGCAAAGACGGCGCCGAGGAGGTTCAGAGACTTGATGTCGCAGCGCAGCCAGCGGATGTCTTCGGCGAGCGTGAGCGAGATGCCGCGTTCTTGCTGCTCGCGGTTCGGCGTGCTCTCACGGATCGTCATCGAGAGGTTCGGCGTGGCACGGCCGGGGAAGGGGAAGGCGCGCGCTGCCGTGCCGCGTGTGACTTGGAAGTAGATCGCGCCGCTCTTGATGCCGCTCTTTTCGATGAGGTCGTTGTGAATGGCGGTAAGTTCTTCGTCCATATAGGTGATGGGGATGTGCATCTCGCGCATGGAGCGGCGGAAGCGTGCGAGATGGCGGTCGAAGGCGAAGAGTTTGCCGTTGTAGACGTGCGTGACCTCGTAGATGCCGTCGCCAAACTGATAGCCGCGGTCCTCGATGTCGACCTGCGCCTCGCCCGGTGCATAGAAATGATCGTTGAAAAAGCTGAGTTCCTTCAAAAGAATGGCCTCCTTGATGATGTAAGGATGAATTTTTTGCATTGTGTCAGGAAATGCTCCTCTCATTATAACGGAAACGGATGCAAAAAACAATTTGGGAGACGCGCCCTCTTGGATTTTCAGCATTTGACTGATATAATGAAAAAACATAGCATTTCAAACAGAAAACTGCGGCAGTGCATATCGCATTGTCGGAAAGAATGAGGGGTTGCAAATGAAAATCGTGGTTACGATCGTCGGCAAGGACAGTGTGGGCATCATCGCGGCAGTCAGCACGCTCTTGGCTGAAAACGGCGTCAACATTCTGAGTATCAACCAGAATATCATGGACGGCTTTTTCAATATGGTCATGATCGCTGATATGGCGGGCAGCAAGATCGAGCTCGCTGCTGTGCGGCAGCTTTTGCAGGAGAAGGGCGAAGCGCTCGGCGTCGAGATCAAGACGCAGCATGAGGATATTTTCAACGCGATGCACAAGGTTTGAGGACTTGGACGGTTTTTTTACATGCTGCAGGAGGTCTTTCTGTGATTACCATTGACGATATATTAGAAACAAACCGCATGATTACGGAGAACAAGCTCGACGTGCGCACGATCACGATGGGCATTTCGCTCCGCGACTGCGCGCATCCGAACATCGAGCAGTTCTGCCGCAACGTCTACGACAAGGTCACGAAATCGGCGGAATTCCTTGTGCAAACGGGCAAGGACATCGAGGCGGAGTACGGCATCCCCATCATCAACAAGCGCGTTTCCGTCACGCCGATCGCCATCGCGGCGGACGCCTGCAAGACGGATTCCTACGTTCCCGTAGCCGAAGCGCTCGATCGTGCGGCGAAGGAGATCGGCATCAACTTCATCGGCGGTTTTTCCGCGCTCGTGGAAAAGGGATATACGCACGGCGATCAGGTGCTCATCTCGTCCATCCCGCAGGCGCTTTCTTCAACAGATCTCGTCTGTTCCTCGGTCAACGTCGGTTCGACGAAGGCGGGCATCAACATGGACTGCGTGCGCGAGATGGGCGAGGTCATCAAGCGTACGGCGGAACTGACGCGCGATCAGGCGGCCATCGGCTGCGCGAAGCTCGTCGTTTTCTGCAATGCACCGGGGGACAATCCCTTCATGGCGGGCGCTTTCCACGGCGTTTCCGAGGCGGATAAGGTCGTGAGCGTCGGCGTCAGCGGGCCGGGCGTCGTGAAGCGCGCCTTGGAGGACATCAAGGGCGCAGATTTCTCCGAGGTGGCGGAGATGATCAAGCGCACGGTGTTCAAGATCACGCGCGTCGGACAGCTCGTGGCACGCGAGGCGTCGAAGCGGCTCGGCGTGCCCTTCGGCATCATCGACCTCTCGCTTGCGCCGACGTCGGCAGTCGGCGACAGCGTCGCGCACATCTTGGAGGAGATGGGACTCGAAAGCTGCGGCGCTCCCGGCACGACAGCGGCGCTCGCGCTCTTGAACGATGCGGTCAAGAAGGGCGGCCTCATGGCATCTTCGCATGTGGGCGGTCTGTCGGGCGCGTTCATCCCCGTCAGTGAGGATGCGGGCATGATCGACGCCGTCGCACGCGGCAGTCTCTCGCTGGAAAAGCTTGAAGCGATGACGTGCGTCTGCTCCGTCGGCCTCGACATGATCGCGGTCGCGGGCGATACGTCGGCGGCAACAATTTCGGGAATCATCGCGGATGAGGCGGCGATCGGCATGATCAACAACAAGACGACGGCGGTGCGCATCATCCCCGTGCCCGGAAAGAAGGTTGGCGACGAGGTGGAGTGGGGAGGCCTCTTGGGGCGCTGCCCGATCATGCCCGTTAAGGACGCCTTCAGCTCGGAGGCTTTCGTCGCACGCGGCGGACGAATCCCGGCGCCTGTGCGCAGTCTGACGAACTGAGGGCGCGATGCGAGTCACGAAGAAGATACGCGAAAAGCAGCTGGAAATCCTCGAAGAGACGTACCGCGGCGCCAAGCCTGAGCTGCATTTCAGCAATCCTTTCGAGCTGCTGATCGCCGTCATCCTGTCGGCACAGTGCACGGATAAGCGCGTGAACATCACGACGGCACGGCTCTTCAAGAAGGCGGCGACGCCTGCGGCCATCGTCGCCTTGGGGATTTCGGGGCTTGAAGAGGAAATAAAGGACTGCGGACTTTTCCGCAATAAGGCGAAGAATATCATGGCGACGTGCCGCACGCTCGTCGAGGAGTTCGGCGGCGAGGTGCCGTCCGACTACGATACGCTTCTCAAATTGCCGGGCGTCGGCAGGAAGACGGCGAATGTCGTGACGAGCGTCGCTTTCGGCCGCCCCGCCATCGCCGTCGATACGCACGTTTTTCGCATAGCGAACCGCTTGAAGCTCGCTGTGGGCGAGACGCCGCTTGCGGTGGAGAAGGGGCTGATGAAGGTGATTCCGCGCGAAAAGTGGAGTGCGGCGCACCACTGGCTCATCTACCACGGCAGGCGCGTATGCAAGGCGAATCGCCCGCTCTGCGGCGAGTGTCCGCTCGCGGATGTCTGCCCAAGCCGTGAGTGAGCAGCGAATGGGGGAAAGATTTTGAAGTACAGAAAGGCCGTGTTCGCTGATGTGGAGAGCATCTTTCATCTCGTGAACGACTATGCAGCGGACGGCGCGATGCTCGCACGTTCGCGCAATACCCTCTACGAGACGCTGCGCGATATGATCGTTGCCGAAGATGACGAGGGCAAGATCGTTGGCGTCGGCGGCCTGCATATGATGTGGGACGGTCTCGCAGAGGTTCGCACGATGGCGGTCGACCCTGCGCTTGCACGCTGCGGCATCGGATCAGAAATCGTGCATCGGCTCATGGAGGAAGGGCGTGCACTCGGCGTGCGGCGATTCTTCACATTGACGTACAAGCCGGGCTTCTTCAAGACGCTCGGTTTCCATATCGTTGCCAAGGAGGAGCTGCCGCAGAAGGTCTGGAAGGAATGCATCGACTGTCCGAAGTTTCCGAACTGTGACGAGATCGCCATGGTGCGGGAGGCTGCGGACACGAACAGTCATTGATTTTGCAGGAGGTTGTGTCATGATCATTGTAATGAGTCCGACGTCGACAAAGGAAAACCTTGAGAAAGTGGAGCAGAAAATCACGCGAGCCGGTCTCAAGTACCATCTTTCGGAAGGCGATGAACGCACGATCGTCGGCGTGATCGGTGACAAAAAGATCATTGCAGGACTGCAGATGAATTCTCTCGACGGGGTGGAAAAGACGGTGCGCATCACGGAGAAGTACAAACTTGTAAGCCGCGAGTTCAAGCCCGAAGACACCGTCATCGACGTCGGGGGTGTGAAGATCGGCGCGGGGCACTTGACGGTCATGGCGGGACCGTGCGCTGTCGAGAGCATGGGGCAGCTCATGGAAGCGGCCGAGTGCGTGAAGAAGTACGGCGCCAAGTTCCTGCGCGGCGGCGCCTTCAAGCCGCGCACTTCTCCCTATGATTTCCAAGGACTGGCGGAAGAGGGGCTGAAGATGCTGCGCGAGGCGGCGGACAAGACGGGGCTCAAGGTCGTGACGGAGATCGTGAACATCAACGACGTCGAACTGATCACGAAGTATGCCGACATGATCCAGATCGGTGCGCGCAACATGCAGAACTTCCAGCTGCTCAAAGAAGTCGGCAAGGTGCATACGCCTGTACTCTTGAAGCGCGGCCTTTCCGCGACCATCAGCGAGTGGCTCAACGCGGCGGAGTACATCATGGCCGGCGGTAACGACAACGTCGTATTCTGCGAGCGCGGCATACGCACTTACGAGACGTATACGCGCAATACGCTCGATCTGAGCGCCGTCGCTGCCATCAAGGAGATCTCGCACCTGCCGATCATCGTCGACCCGAGCCACGGCACAGGGCGTTGGCAGATGGTGCCCGCGATGGCGCGTGCGGCAATCGCAGCCGGTGCGGACGGTCTCATCATCGAGGTTCATCCGCATCCTGAAGTCGCGCTTTCGGACGGCGACCAGTCCCTGACGCCCGAGAATTTCCAGAAGACGATGGAAGAGGTGCGTGACATTGCACGCTTCATGGGGCGCGAGGCATGAAGATGAAACTGGCTATCATCGGCGTCGGACTCATCGGCGGCTCTTTGGGACTTTGCTTAAAGGAGAAGCTCGGAGCGGACATCTTCATCACGGGACTCTGCCGCACGCAGAAGTCCATGGATCTTGCCGTAAAGCGCGGCGCTGTCGACATGGCGTCGCCCGACGTTCGCGAAGTCGTCGAGGGTGCTGACATCGTGTTTCTGGCGACGCCCGTGCTGCAGATGACGCCGATGCTGGAACGAATCGTGCCGTATCTCAAGAAAGGCGCGATCTTGACGGATGCGGGAAGCACGAAGGCATATCTTTGGCAGCACATCCAGGGCATTCTGCCCGCGGGCGTCCACTACATCGCGGGCCATCCGATGACGGGGCGCGAGAAGAGCGGCGTCGAGGCGGCGTCCGCCGACCTCTTCCGGCACAAGGCTTACGTCATCGTCGAGGATACGGGAGCGCCGCCCGAGGCGCACGAGAAATTGATGTCGGTGCTTTCGCATACGGAGGCGAACTTCCTGCGCCTCGATATACAAAAGCATGATCGCTGCGCTTCAATCATCAGCCATGTGCCGCATGTGACGGCAGCGGCACTTGTGACGCTCCTCAACCAGAGCGAAGGCGACATGGAATCGTGCCTGAAGCTCGCAGGTGGCGGCTTCAAGGATACGACACGCATCGCATCTTCGAACGCCGATATGTGGGCGGATATCTGCATGACGAACCGAGAGGCAATCACGGGTCACTTGCGCGATCTGCAGGCGATCCTCGGAACGGTCATCGCTTCCATCGAAGCGGGCGATCGTGAAGCCGTGCATCGCTACTTTGCCGCGAGCAAGGAGCGGCGTGACGCCATCCTCGACCGCACGGAAAAGATGTACGATCTCGTATGACGGGGAGGGACATTGTTGGAAATCTCTTTGCAGGAGCTGGCCGCTGCACTGGAAAAGACAGATGTATTGCAGGGCTATGCCGATACGCGTGACGGGCGCATCATCTTGATGGGAGAAGACGAATCCGACGCGCGAACCGAAGCGGCGTCTCGGGAGGAAGAACGCATGGAGCGGCTGCTTTCCATTGAGGAAGATTGGCAGCGCTATGTGCCGCTGCCCGACATCTACAATGCAGAGATTCGCTCCATCATGCAGACTTTTGCAGAAAAGGCGCCGCAGGAGGCGCGTGCTGCCCTTGAGGAAACCCTGCGCGGCGCTTCTGCTCGGCTGCGCTTTCGACGTGCGGTGCAGAGCCTTTCCTTGGCGGCGGCCTGGCAGGCACATCTTTCGTCGAGTCTTCTCGCGCTTGCGCGTGATTGGTGCGAGGAGAATGCGATCGCCTATCGTGAATAAATCTGTGAAAAATTTTCTTAAGGGAGAAAAGACCCATTGAATATTGGATAATCCCATGCTAGAATCACTTATTACAGCGTGTATGTTATTCCAACTATGCGCATTTGCGCGTTTAACGCATTGTTGGACGCATGAGAACTGAATAAACGTAAAGGAATCGCTGCATTTATCAGCGCTTCCCGAATGATAGCGAGCAAGATGGGAGAGAGCGGACAAGGTATCAAGCGACAGTTTTATGCCTTGTCTTTTTTTGGCTTTCCTGTCCTTCGTTGTCTTTTTTGCGTGCTTTTGGTTATAGACCGATATTTGGCTAAGGGGTGAGGGATTTAATGTTTAGTCCTGTGCCGGTGGGCAAGAGAAACAGGTATACCTATGCAAGGATCAAGGAAGTCATGGATATGCCGCATCTTTTGGATATTCAGAGGAACTCCTACGAATGGTTCTTGAAGGAGGGCCTGCGGGAGATCTTCCAGGATATTTCACCGATTCAAGATTTTACTGGAAATCTTGTGCTGTCCTTTGAAGACTTCTCGCTCGGCGAGCCGAAGTACGAGCTTGATGAGTGCAAGGAGAGGGACGTTACGCTCGCAGCGCCGCTGCGCGTCAACGTGCGCCTGATCAATCGCGAGACGGGCGAAATCAAGGAACAGGAAGTGTTCATGGGTGATTTCCCGCTCATGACTGATACAGGAACCTTCATCATCAACGGCGCGGAGCGTGTCATCGTCAGCCAGCTCGTGCGTTCACCGGGCGCTTACTACGGTGAGACGATCGACACCACGGGCAAGAAGCTCTATAACGCGACGATCATTCCGAACCGCGGCGCGTGGATTGAGCTGGAAACGGATGCGAACGACGTCATTTCCGTACGCATCGACCGCACGAGGAAACTGCCCGTGACCATCCTTGTGCGTGCGCTCGGCTACAGCTCCAACAGTGCGATCGCCGAGCTGTTCAACTACGATGAGCGCATCCAGGCAACGTTGGAGCGCGACGGCGCAAGCTCCAAGGAGGAGGCTCTCGTCGAGATCTACAAGCGTCTGCGCCCCGGCGAGCCGCCGACGGTCGACAATGCGCAGCAGCTCCTCGACAGCCTTTTCTTCGATCCCAAGCGCTACGATCTCGCGATGGTCGGTCGCTACAAGCTGACGAAGAAGCTGGGCTGGAAGCGCCGCATTCTCGGCAGGGTGCTCGCGCAGCCCATCGTGGACAAGGATACGGGCGAGGTCGTCGTGCCGGCTGACGTCGCCGTCGACGAGGCGATGCTTGAAAACATCACAGCGGAGCAGGAGGATGCGCTTTTCGGCGAGGATAAGCCCGCCGTCTTTTTTGCGCGCACGCAGACGGGCGACGGCAAGAGCATGAAGGTTTTGTGCTCGCGCACGCTTCCTTACAATCATCGCACGATCACGTGCAACGACATCATGGCGTCCATCAACTATCTGCTGAACCTCATGGACGGCGTCGGTACGACGGACGACATCGATCATCTGGGCAATCGCCGCGTGCGCTCCGTCGGCGAACTTTTGCAGAACCAGTTCCGCATCGGCCTTTCGCGCATGGAGCGCGTGGTCAAGGAACGCATGACGATCCAGGATGTCGACGTCATCACGCCGCAGGCGCTCATCAACATTCGTCCTGTCGTCGCGGCAATCAAGGAGTTCTTTGGCTCGTCTCAGCTCTCGCAGTTCATGGATCAGCACAATCCGCTGTCGGAACTTACGCACAAGCGCCGCCTCTCAGCGCTCGGCCCCGGCGGTCTCTCGCGCGAGCGCGCAGGCTTCGAGGTGCGAGACGTCCACAACTCCCACTATGGACGCATGTGCCCGATCGAGACGCCGGAAGGTCCGAACATTGGCCTCATTGGTTCGCTGTCGAACTACGCGCGCGTCAACCAGTTCGGCTTCATGGAGACGCCGTACCGCAAGGTGGACAAGGCGGCGCACCGCGTGACGGACGATGTGCGCTACCTGACGGCAGACGAGGAGAACAAGATCGTCATCGCGCAGGCGAACGAACCGCTCGACGAAAACGGCTGGTTTGTCAACGAGCGCGTCACGGCGCGTTACAATGAGGAGACGGTTCTCGTGGCGCGCGATCGCGTCGACTACATGGACGTTTCACCGAAGCAGGTCGTCTCCATCGCCACGGCGATGATTCCGTTCCTCGAAAACGACGATGCGAACCGCGCCTTAATGGGAGCGAACATGCAGCGTCAGGCCGTGCCGCTTCTGCGCACGCAGGCGCCTCTCGTCGGCACGGGCATGGAGTACAAGGCGGCGTGCGACTCGGGCGTCATGATTCTCGCGAAGCGTGCGGGCGTCATCGAGAAGGTCACGGCCGATCAGATTCAGGTGCGCACGCACGAGGGCGATCTCGACATTTACAAACTTCAGAAGTACCAGCGCTCGAACCAGGGCACATGCATCAACCAGGTGCCGATTGTCCATAAGGGCGAGGAGGTCTTCGAGAAGCAGCCGATCGCCGACGGTCCTGCGACGGATCACGGCGAGCTTGCGCTCGGTTACAATATCATCGTTGCCTATATGCCGTGGGAAGGTTACAACTACGAGGATGCCATACTCCTTTCGGAGAACCTTGTAAAGCGCGACCTCTACACATCCATCCACATCGAGGAATACGAATGCGATGCGCGCGATACGAAGCTCGGTTCGGAAGAGATCACGCGCGACATCCCGAACGTTTCGGGCGATGCACTGAAGGATCTCGATGAAAACGGCGTCATTTCCATCGGCGCCGACGTGCTGCCGGGCGACATCCTCGTCGGCAAGGTCACGCCGAAGGGCGAGACGGAGCTGACGGCGGAAGAACGCCTGCTGCGGGCCATATTCGGCGAAAAGGCGCGCGAGGTGCGCGACACATCGCTTCGCGTGCCGCACGGCGAAGCGGGAAAGATCGTCGACGTCAAGTCGTTCAGCCGTGAGAACAACGACGAGCTGCCGCCGGGCGTCAATCATCTCGTGCGCGTCTACATCGCGCAGAAGCGCAAGATCTCGGTCGGTGACAAGATGTCCGGCCGTCACGGCAACAAGGGCGTCGTCTCGCGCATCATGCGTCAGGAGGACATGCCATTCCTGCCGGACGGCACGCCGGTCGATATCGTGCTCAACCCGTTGGGCGTGCCTTCGCGCATGAACATCGGACAGATCCTGGAAACGCATCTGGGCATGGCGGTGCGCGCCCTCGGCATGCAGATCAAGGCGGGTGACCCGACGGTGGGCGAGCGCCTGCGCTCGATCGGCTACGATGTCGAGACGCATGGCGTGCCGAAGCCGGACGTCGCGGGCATCCACATCGCGACGCCTGTCTTCGACGGCGCGGGTGATGCCGAAGTGTTCGGCACGATTCGCGCCGCAGGACTGCCCGAGGATGGCAAGACAATCCTCTACGACGGACGCACGGGAGAGCCGTTTGAAAATCGTGTGACGGTTGGCTGCGTTTACATGCTCAAGCTCCATCATCTCGTCGACGACAAGATTCATGCGCGTTCGACGGGGCCGTACTCGCTCGTCACGCAGCAGCCACTGGGCGGCAAGGCGCAGTTCGGTGGCCAGCGCTTCGGTGAGATGGAGGTCTGGGCGCTTGAGGCCTACGGCGCGGCGTACACCCTGCAGGAAATCCTCACGGTGAAATCCGACGATGTCGTTGGCCGCGTCAAGACGTACGAGGCCATCGTCAAGGGCGAGAATATCCCGGAACCTGGCGTGCCCGAATCGTTCAAGGTGCTCATCAAGGAACTGCAGAGCATTGGCCTTGACATCAAGGTACTCACGGAAGACGCACAGGAGATCGTCATCCACGACGATGACGACGATATCAATGCGACGGCGCACGAACTCGACCTCGACGTCGCGGGAGTCGCTGCGCAGAAAGATAAGGAACAGCCGCCTGCGGACGCTGAAGCGGGTGAAGAAACCGAGGAAGAATCCTCCGAGGAGTTGAACGGCGATGAGATCATTGCCGATTTCAGCAGTTTCGAGACTATGGGGGAGATGGATGACATCGCGGACGATGTGATGAGCGATGACGATTTCTCGGATAAGTAGAAGGGAGTGAACCCTCGTTGTTGGATGTAAACGAATTTGACTCGATGCGCATCGGTCTGGCATCGCCGGACAAGATCCGCGAGTGGTCCTATGGTGAGGTCAAGAAGCCGGAGACGATCAACTACCGCACGCTGAAACCCGAGCGCGACGGGCTCTTCTGCGAGCGCATCTTCGGACCGACGCACGATTGGGAATGCCACTGCGGCAAGTACAAGAGGATTCGCTTCAAGGGCGTCGTCTGCGACCGCTGCGGCGTCGAGGTGACGCGCGCCAAAGTGCGTCGCGAGCGCATGGGCCACATTGAGCTTGCTGCTCCTGTTTCCCATATCTGGTACTTCAAGGGCATACCGAGCCGCATGGGACTCATCTTGGACATTTCCCCGCGCGCGTTGGAAAAGGTTCTCTACTTCGCTTCCTACATCGTCCTTGACCCAGGCGATACGCCGCTCATCAAGAAGCAGCTCTTGACGGAGAGCGAATACCGCGATAACCGCGCCAAATATGGTAGCGCCTTCCGCGTCGGCATGGGTGCTGAGGCCGTGAAGGAGCTTCTCGTGGAGCTCGATCTCGATAAGATGAACGAGGAGCTCAGGAAAGACTTGCGCGAGGTCAGCGGACAGCGTAAGATTCGCGCGATCCGCCGCCTGGAAGTCGTCGAGGCATTCCGCAAGTCGGGCAATCAGCCCTCATGGATGGTGCTCGACGCCGTTCCCGTCATTCCACCTGAGCTTCGCCCCATGGTGCAGCTCGACGGCGGACGCTTTGCGACGAGTGATTTGAACGATCTCTACCGCCGCGTCATCAACCGCAACAACCGATTGAAGCGTCTCCTCGATCTCGGTGCGCCGGACATCATCGTGCGCAACGAGAAGCGCATGCTGCAGGAAGCCGTCGACGCCTTGATCGACAATGGCCGCCGCGGCCGCCCCGTCACGGGACCGGGCAACCGCCCGCTGAAGTCGCTTTCCGACATGCTCAAGGGCAAACAGGGACGCTTCCGTCAGAACCTTCTCGGCAAGCGCGTCGACTACTCGGGACGCTCCGTTATTGTCGTCGGCCCTGAGCTAAAGCTCCACCAGTGCGGTTTGCCGAAGGAGATGGCGCTCGAACTCTTCAAGCCTTTCGTCATGAAGCGGCTCGTGAGTTCCGCTCTCGCACAGAACATCAAGAGCGCCAAACACATGGTTGAGCGCGCACGCCCAGAGGTCTGGGATATGCTCGAAGAGGTCATCAAGGAGCATCCTGTCCTCCTGAACCGTGCCCCGACGCTGCATCGTCTCGGCATCCAAGCGTTTGAGCCTGTGCTGACGGAAGGCCGTGCACTGAAGCTCCATCCGCTCGCGTGCACGGCGTACAATGCCGACTTCGACGGCGATCAGATGGCGATTCATCTGCCGCTGTCGGCAGAGGCGCAGGCAGAGGCGCGCATCCTCATGCTCGCCGCGAACCACATCCTTGCGCCGAAGGACGGCAGACCGATCATTGTGCCGACGCAGGACATGGTGCTCGGCTCCTACTATCTGACGATCCTGCGTCCTGGCGCCCTAGGCGAAGGCAAGATCGTCACGGGCATCGAGGAAGCGCTTTTGATGTATCAGCATCAGGAGCTTGCGCTGCAGGCGGAGATCCAGGCGCGCATCGAGGGATACGGCCTTGTCAAGACTTCGCTCGGGCGCATGATCTTCAACGAGATCCTGCCGCAGGAGCTTCGCTATTACCACAAGGATGAAGAGACGGGGCAGTGGTGCCTCGGCATCCGTATGGACAAGAAGCAGCTCGGCAAGCTCGTGGCAAACTGCTTCGACCACTTCGGAGCAGCACGTACGGCCGTCGTCATTGACGACGTCAAGAACCTCGGCTATCACTATGCGTGCCTTGCGGGCATGACGGTCGCGATTTCCGACATCATCGTGCCCGAGAAGAAGCAGGACATCCTCGCGGCGACGAAGAAACAGGTCAACGGCATCGAGCGCCAGTTCAGCCGTGGTTTGATCACGGACGAAGAGCGCTACAACAAGGTCATCGCGCTTTGGACGCAGGCGACGGACGATGTGACGGACGCCATGATGGACAACATGGATGCCTTCAACCCCATCTTCATGATGGCGGATTCGGGCGCGCGTGGCAACAAGCAGCAGATGCGTCAGCTCGCCGGCATGCGCGGCCTCATGGCCGACCCGTCGGGCAAGATCATCGACCTGCCGATCACGGCGAACTTCCGCGAGGGTCTTACGGTTTCCGACTACTTCATCTCCTCGCACGGCGCGAGAAAGGGTCTTGCCGATACGGCTCTTCGTACGGCGGACTCGGGCTACCTCACGCGCCGTCTCGTCGATGTCGCACAGGACGTCATCGTGCGCGAGGACGACTGCGATGTGGAGAGCATCAACTTGCTGCGTGAGCGAGCACGCCTCGCGGAGTCGGCGGCAGACGCCATCGAGATCCTCGATGAGCAGCTCGTCGGCCGCCTGACGGCAGCGGACATCATGAGCCCTGCGACGGATGAACTGCTGCTGCCGAAGGACACGGTGCTGACGGAAGGCGATTTGGAACTTCTTGCCGAGGAAGATGTGCATGAGATCGTCCTGCGCGGCTCTTCCCTGACATCCGAAGCCATCATCAGCAGCACGATGGTCTCGGAGAAGATTGCCCTTGGCGAGCCGGACGAGGCGCGCCGTGCGGAAATCAAGCACGCTATGATTCACGAAATGCTCGGCAAGGAAACGCGCTATGCCGTCACAGACAGCGAAGGCACGGAGATCGTTCCCGCCGCCGTCGATTTGACTGAAGAGCAGATCGAAGCCATCCTTGCGAGCGATGCCAAGGAGCTCAAGGTGCGCAACAACAATGTGCGCGGCATCGAGGTCGAAGCCATCAAGGAAGGCAACGGCATCATTGAGTCGTTGGAGGATCGCATCACAGGCCGCGTGCTGGCAGAGGACATCTTCAATCCCGAGACGGGCGAGAAGGTCGCTTCGCTCAACGATGCGATCGACGAGGCGCTTGCCAAGAAGATTGCGGCGGTGCGCGAGCGCGTGTCCATCCGCAGCGTCTTGACATGCAAATCGCAGTTCGGCGTCTGCGTCAAATGCTACGGACGCGATCTCGCGAACCAGACGGAGGTCGAGGTCGGCGAGGCGGTCGGAACGATTGCCGCGCAGTCCATCGGCGAGCCGGGCACACAGCTCACGATGCGCACGTTCCATACGGGCGGCGTTGCGGGTGAGGACATCACGCAGGGTCTGCCGCGCGTTGAAGAACTGTTTGAAGCGAGAAAGCCCAAGCACCATGCGATCATTGCTGAGATCGAAGGAACGGTTGAGATCACGGATACGGGCAAGGGCATGAGAAAGCTCCTGATCGTTCCCGAATCGGGCGAATCGCGCGAGTACGCGATTCCCTACGGTGCACGCCTCGCCCTGCACGACGGCGACCATCTCATGCCGGGCGACCGTCTGACGGAAGGATCGATCAATCCGCACGACATCCTGCGCGTCTGCGGTCTGCGCGACACGCAGCGCTACCTTGTCTATGAGGTGCAGAAGGTCTACAAGTCGCAGGGCGTTGAGATCAACGACAAGCACATCGAGGTCATGGTGCGTCAGATGCTGCACAAGGTGAAGATCGAGGAGGCGGGCACGACGAGTTTCCTGCCCGGCGAATACGTCGACATCAACTCCTTTGAAGCGGCGAATGCCGTCGCCATCGAGGCCGACGGCGAGCCTGCCGTCGCGAAGCCGATTCTCCTCGGCATCACGAAGGCGTCGCTCGCGACGGATTCCTTCCTGTCGGCAGCCTCTTTCCAAGAAACGACGCGCGTTCTCACGGACGCTGCCATCAAGGGCAAGGTCGATCCTCTGATCGGTCTGAAGGAAAATGTCATCATCGGCAAGCTGATTCCTGCCGGAACGGGCATGGGACGCTACCGCAACATCGCGGTTGTCGATCCGAACCCGCCCGCGCCTGAGCCGCCCGAAGGCGACGGCGAGGAAATGGCGGCTGAGTCCGAGGAAACGTTGACGGAAGAGCCGACGCTCAATGCGGAAGAAGCTGTCGAAGAGAAGGAAGACAAAGCGACAGAAGAAAATATCAGCGCTTGAGAGCGATTTTCCTGTAAAAAAATCCCGCGAGTTTTGGCACTCGCGGGATTTTTTATGTGGAAGACTGCTGTTTCTACAACTTGAACTTCACCAACACGTGCTCAAGGGCATTGAGCACGTCGTTGATATTCTCTTCCGTGATGATGAGCGGCGGCTGGAACGCCATGACGTTTCTGGCGACGCCGTTCTTGCCGACGATGAAGCCGCGATCTTTGAGCTCTTCGAGCACTGTGTCCAGCTCTTCAGGGGCGGGGCGCTTGTCGCTGTGGACGAATTCTGCGCCCGTCATAAGGCCGAGGCCGCGGATGTCGCCGATGATCGGGTGGCGCTTCTGAATTTCGGCGAGTCCCTTGCGCAATTGTTTGCCGCGCGCTTCGGCATTTTCGGCGAGGTGATGCTCCTCGATGTAGTTGAGGACGGCGAGTCCTGCCGTACTCGAAACGGGGTTGCCTCCCAAGGTTGAGGCGCCGGGCTTCGTGTAGCTGTCAGCGACCTTGGCACTCGCGATGAAGGCGGAGATGGGCTGTCCGTTGCCGAGCGCCTTGGCGACGCACATGATGTCGGGCACGACGCCCGCGTGCTCGATGGCGAACATCCTGCCCGTGCGAGCAAATCCCGTCTGTACCTCGTCCGCGATGAAGAGACCGCCGTAGGACGAGATGATTTCTTTGACGCGCTGGAAGTATCCTTTAGGTGGCACGATGATGCCGGCGTTGCCCTGGATGCTTTCGGCGATGAAGGCGGCGGGCCTGCCGCTCGTCGCCGTCCGGATGATCGTCTCGACCTCATCGGCGCAGGCAAGGTCGCATTCTGGATGCGTCTTGCCGAGCGGACAGCGGTAGCAGTAGGGGTTCGGTGCAAACTGGATGCCGCCGACAGGGTTCGGATCGGTGCGCCACATGCCGATGCCCGTAAGGCTCATCGTGAGCTTTGTGCGCCCGTGCAGACCGTTTCGGAGTGCGATGAACTCGCTGCTTCCCGTGTGAATGGTCGCGAGCAGCGCAGCGCCCTCCGTCGCTTCCGTGCCCGTCGAGCAGAAGAAGCTCTTCTGCAGGTCGCCGGGCGTGATCTCGGCGAGTTTTTCGGCGAGGTTCACGAAGTTCTCCGTCAAGTAGATGTTGCAGACATGCTGCAATGTTTCGACCTGCTTTGTGACCTTCTCCGTAATCTCGGGATTGCAGTGGCCGCAGTTGATGACGGAAACACCCGCGAAACAGTCGAGATACTTCCTGCCCTCGCTGTCGAAGAGGTACTGCATGGAGCCGCGCACGATTTGGCGCGGCTCACGGTAGAAGTGGCCGAGACAGGGCATGATGTACTTCTTCTTCTTTTCGAGGATGGCTTCGGCACCGATGTATTCTTTCAAATAATGACCTCCTTAGGGGAGCGTGAACGAAATGAGCGTTGGATTCATCCGCGCTTTTTTAGATCGAATCCTTTGACTCGCGGAAACGGTAGATGCCGAGACCGAAAGCGCGCGGACTCTTTTCGGCGAGTGCGGCGAGCGCGGATTCATCGAAAGCCTTTTCCCCGCGCGAGAGCGCATCGAGCGCCTCGCGGTACGTCTTCGTGACGAGAGAGACAAGCGCAGGCGCGTAGTCCTGCGCCTCAATGCGGTAGGAGGCGATGCCGTTGAACTTCTCAAGGTACGGATAAAGACACAGATCCTTCGCGAAGTAGAGGTGGTTGCGCCCGAACTGGTCGATGCGGATGGAATGAACCTCGCCCGCCCTGTCGCGCAGTGCATAGCGGCGATCGAGAAATTCGGGATTCTTCAGCGGGTCGTAGTTGCCCAAGGACATCTCGGGCAGGTTGTGATCGAGGATCATGGATTCGTAAGAGCCATGCACGACCGTTTCGATGGGAAGTTCCGAGGCTTCAACGAGGCTTCGAAGCTGCTCGAAGGAAAGCTCGAAGGAGGATGCCGCCATGGCAAGACCGTTTTCCTTGAGGAACTTCGCGGCGAGATGGTTGAAGAGGTTGAACGAGAGATCGGCCTGCACGGGCAGGCTCGTGATCGTCTGGGCGAGGCGCAGCGAGCCGAGGTTGCTGACGAGGACACCTGCGGGCTGCAGGCGTTCGAGTGCCGTGAAGAACTGCTCGAGCTCGCCGCATTCGCGGCGCATCGTTGTGCGCGGCGTATTGACAAAGACCTTTGCGCCCGATTCATTCGCCGTTTCGATGACAGATTCGATGTCCGTGAGCCGCCACGGCTTCTTCGGGCGGAATGCCTCGCCGCCGACGTAGACGGCATCGGCGCCGCTCTCGATGGCGGCGCGTGCGCCTTCGATGTCGCCGACGCGCACCGAGAGACGGCGATGGGGCGCATTCTCGCGTGCGATGGGGCGCTCCGCCTTCAGAATGTCGTCCTGGAAGCCCGGCTCCTTCACGGCCTCGCTGAAGAAGCGAGGTTCTCGCGTGCCGTCAAAGCCGATGTCGCGTGCTGTCGTCGGCCCTAAGGCGAACGTCGTCGTGAAGTCGCGCGCACGGTTGTCGAAGAGGTCGCGCCAGCCCGCTTCGTCGACTTGGTAGCCGAAAGGATCGGCGATGTAGCTGTCAATCGCCTTGCGGTAGGTGCGCACGATGCGGCGGATGAACTCCGCCGGGCGCATGCGTCCCTCGATCTTGAAGGAGTGAACGCCTGCCTGAATGAGCTCGGGGATGTTGCGATACATGCACATGTCCTTCAAAGCGAGCTTGTACGGGCCTTCGCTCTCGGCATCCAAGACCTCGCCCGTCTCCTCGTCGATCAGCTCATACGCCCAGCGGCAGGGCTTCAGACAGCGGCCGCGGTTGCCGCTCTGACCGAAGAGCACGCCCGAATGGATGCACTGGCCGCTCTCGGACATGCACATGTCGCCGTGCATGAAGTATTCGACTTCGAGCCCCGTGCGTTCCTTGAAGAGGCTCAGTTCAGAGAGCGTCATCTCGCGCCCGACAACGATGCGCGTGATGCCGTATTCCTTGAGTTTTTCAATTGCCGCCTCGTTGTGCGTATTCATCATGACCGAGGTGTGCAGCGGGATGTCGATGCCCAGTTCCTTTTTCAGCTCAAGCACGGCGAAGTCCTGCACGAGGATCGCGTCGGGGCGGATCTCCTGCAGGTAGAGCAGATATTCGCGCAGGGCGGGAAGCTCTTCCTCGCTGATGAGATTGTTCAAGGTGATATAGAGCTTGACGCCGTGTTCGTGCGTAAAGTCGACGGCTTTTTTCAGCATCTCGTTGTCGAAATTCGTATCGCCGTGGTGCATGCGCATATTGAAGTGCTTGCCGCCCAGATAGACGGCATCCGCGCCCGCCTCGACAGCCGCGACGAGGGCATCCCAGGTGCCGGCTGGTGCGAGAAGCTCCACGCAATTACGGGTTAATAGCATATTTTTTTCATGCTCCTTTGCTCATGATTTTTCCGTTTAACGTATAGTATACCATATTTCTAGCCTTTCTGGCGAATTTCCGTAAAAGATTTGCCTTTTCTTCCCTTCTGTAATATACTTTTATCAGTATTGCAACAATAATGAACGGCTGGGCGCGATGCCCCGAAGTGCTTGGGGGCGGCGACACGAACCTTCGCCCCTTGGCGGGGGCGGAGGTTTTTGCTTTGCCGTTTTGCAGCTTGGGAGGTCATTTCATTTATGGAAGGCAAGATAGCGAAGATTCGCGAGGACGCCGTTGCAGCCATCGAAGCGGCGGGCGTGACGCTCGCAGATCTTGACGGCATCCGCGTCAAGGTGTTCGGCAAGAAGGGCGAGCTGACGGCGATCCAACGCGGCATGGGAAAGCTCGACACTGCGGAGAGACCGCGTCTCGGGCAGATCGTCAATGAGGCGCGCGCGGCGATTGAAAGCGCGTTGGAGAAGAAGCGTGCGGCGCTTGCCGAAGAGGCGCTTGCCGCGAAGCTTGCAGGTGAGAAGATCGACGTGACGCTTCCCGGGCGGCGCGAGCCTCTGGGGCATCTGCATCCTCTGACGGTCACGATGGAGCGCATCAAGAGCATCTTCATGGCGATGGGCTACAGCGTCGAAGAGGGGCCGGAAATCGAACGTGACCACTACAATTTCGAGGCGCTGAACTTGCCCAAGGATCATCCGGCGCGCGATATGCAGGATTCCTTCTACATCACGGAGGACATTCTCATGCGCACGCATACTTCTCCCGTGCAGGCGCGCACGATGCAGGCGCACGAGCCGAATTCGCCGATCCGGATGATCGCTCCCGGCAGGGTCTATCGCCGCGACGATTACGACGCGACGCATTCGCCTATGTTCACGCAGGTCGAGGGTCTTGTCGTCGACAAGGGCATTCGTTTCTCTGACCTCAAGGGAACGCTCGAAGACTTTCTGCGTCAGATTTTCGATGAAAAGGCTCGCGTGCGCTTTCGTCCGAGCTTCTTCCCATTCACCGAGCCGAGCACGGAGGTTGACATCTCGTGCGTCATGTGTCACGGTGAGGGTTGCCGCGTCTGCAAGGGCACGGGCTGGCTAGAGATCCTCGGTGCGGGTATGGTGCATCCGAACGTCCTCAAGATGAGCGGCTACGATCCCGAGAAGGTCGCGGGCTTCGCCTTCGGCATGGGGGTCGAGCGCATCGCCATGCTTTCCTACGGCATCGACGATCTGCGGCTCTTCTATGACAACGATGTGCGCTTTTTGCATCAGTTCTGAGGGGGAGGAAAAGTTTCATGCAGGTATCGATCGAATGGCTTCATGACTATATAGATTTCAAGGAGACGGCGGAAGAACTCGCCGACAAATACACGATGGCGGGCGTGCCAGTGGAGAATGTCGTGCGTGCGGACAGAGGACTGGACAAGGTCGTCACGGGACGCATCGAACAGCTTGAGCCGAACCCCGATTCTGACCATCTTCTCGTCTGCCGGATGAATGTCGGGCAAAAGGAACTCGTCACGATTCAGACGGGCGCGGACAACGTGCATGAAGGCGATATCGTTCCCGTTGCGCTCGTTGGCGCACATCTGCCAAACGGCTTGAAGATTGCGAAGGGCAAACTGCGCGGCATCGTGTCGAACGGCATGCTTTGCTCCGCCGGCGAGCTGAAGCTCGATGAATCGAATCTGACAGAGGAGCAAAAGGACGGCATCTACATCCTGCCGCCCGATACGCCCGTAGGGATTCCGGCGAGCAAGGTGTTGGGACTCGACGGCGTCGTCCTGGAATTCGAGCTTACGGCGAACCGCGGCGACTGCTTCAGTGTCTTGGGGCTTGTGCGCGAAGCCGCCGTGCTCACGGGAGGCGAGGCGAAGTTCCCTGAGATTCGCGTCGAAGAAGACGCCTCCGTCAAGGCTTCTGACCTCATCGAGATCGGCATAGCGGCGCCCGAGCTTTGCAGTCGCTTCTCCGCGCGCGTCCTGCAGAACGTCAAGATCGCGCCGTCGCCCGCATGGATGGCGAAGCGGCTGGAAGATGCAGGCATCCGCGCCATCAACAATGTCGTCGACGTCACGAACTTCGTCATGTTGGAATTCGGCCAGCCCATGCACGCCTACGATTGGGCGCAGATCGCGGGGAAGAAGCTCACGGCGCGGCTTGCGGCAAAAGGCGAGGAGCTTCATACGCTCGACGATTCCTCGCGCCGGGCCAAGGGAACGGAACTCGTCATCGCCGATGCGGAAAAGGCTGCGGGTCTTGCCGGCGTCATGGGCGGTCTGGAATCGGAAGTCACCGACGCGACGCAGACCGTCGTCCTGGAGGCTGCCGCGTTCAACGGCGCGAGCATTCGCCGCACGAGCCGCGCTCTCGGCCTTCGCTCCGAGGCGTCGGGGCGCTTCGAGCGCGGCGTTGACGTCGCGCATACGGTGCGTGCGCTCGATCGTGCAGCGCAGCTCCTGCAGCAGATGGGCGCCTGCACGGTTGCCTCGGGCGTCGTCGACGTATATCCCGCGCCGAAAGAGCCAGTGGAAGTCACGTTCACCGCGGCGGCGGTCAATGCGCGTCTCGGTACGGAGATCGAAGGTGCGGAGATGAAGCGCATCCTCGAAAAACTCGGCTTCGCCGTGCGCGAGGAGGGCAGCTCGTACATCGCATGTGTGCCCTCGTGGCGCAGCGATGTGACCTTGATGGAGGACATCTCTGAAGAAGTCGCGCGCATCCACGGCTACGACAAGATTGCCGCGACGCGCCCGCGCGGCGAAGCCGTGCAGGGACGCCAGAGCGAGAGGCTCGCATTCATCGGCCGCATCAAGGAGATTCTCACAGGACTCGGCATGACGGAAACCGTGTCCTTCAGCTTCACGCATCCGAGCATGTTCGACAAGATGCAGGTGCCGCAGGCGAGCGTCCTGCGCCGCGCCGTGCCCATCATGAATCCGCTGACGGACGAATATCCGCTCGTGCGCACGACGCTCCTTTCCAACCTCTTGGAAAACGCACAGCGCAACTTCTCGCGCAAGAACGAAGATCTGCGCCTCTTCGAGGTCGCGCCGATCTTTGTGCCGAAGGAGCTGCCCGTGACGGAGCAGCCCGAGGAAATCATGAAGCTCGCAGGGTTTCTTGCAGGCAGACGTCATCCGATCGGCTGGAATCAGGACAATGAAGCCGTCGATTTCTACGACGTCAAGGGCGTCGTGGAAGAACTCCTCGCGCGTCTTTCCATCGCCAATTATACGGTGGAACGCGGCGAACACTTCGCGTTGCATCCGGGGAAGACGGCATTCTTCAAGAAGGGCAGGGAGGTCATCGCCGTGCTCGGCGAGGTGCATCCCACTGTCCTGAAAGCGCTTGATATCCACAAGAAGGCATACATCTTCGAGATGGACGTCGAAACCTTGCTCAAGTATCGCGCGAAGAACTTCCGCTATGAGCCGCTGCCGCGCTTCCCCGCGATCTCGCGCGACCTCGCGCTGCTCGTCGACGAGCAGAC
Organism: Selenomonas sp. CM52; assembly: GCF_000292955.1. NCBI lineage: Bacteria > Bacillati > Bacillota > Negativicutes > Selenomonadales > Selenomonadaceae > Selenomonas > Selenomonas sp. CM52. Next base: position 46,832 of record NZ_ALNM01000028.1, on the reverse strand, counting down.
GGATGCGGCGCGACTCGCACGCACCATCGAAAAGAGTGCGGGCAAGTTCTTCAAGGATCTGCACCTCTTCGACGTTTACACGGGCGAGCAGGTCGCCGAGGGCAAGAAGAGCATGGCATTCAGCGTCGACTTCCAGTCGGCGGACAAGACCTTGAAGGATGAAGAAGCCGACGAAGCCGTAGCGAAGATCTTGGCGGCGCTCCAAAAAGAATGCGGCGCTGAGCTTCGCGCCTGAAGAGACAGCGGGTGAAACGATGGAAAAGAAGAAGGTAGTCGTTGAGATATTCGGCGAAGTGTATCCGCTCAAGAGCGATGAACCTGCCGACTATGTGCGCCAGCTTGCCAAGCTCGTGGATGACAACATGCGCGACGTCGCCAAAAAGACCCGCAGTTTCTCGGGCACGAAGATCGGCGTGCTCGCCGCTTTGCAGCTTGCCGATGAATACTACAAGCTGAAGAAGGATTACGACGAATTGCTCGCCCTTTTGGAAGAGCCGAAATAGGCAAGAGATGAATGTTTGTGATGCCTCTGCAGTCTCCTAAACATGACCTTGCCATTCCTTGAAGGAATGGTATATAATGGCGAGAGGGAATTGCCCCCAGAGGCGAATATGAACCGCTCGAAGCTGGTGCAGTTGTGCCCGCTCGGGCGGTTCTTTTGTAGAAGCAATAGGAGGTATGGTATGAAGGGAACATTTTTCGGCATTGGCGTGGGACCGGGTGATCCCGAGCTTTTGACGGTCAAGGCAATTCGTGCGATGGAGAAGGCAGATGTGCTCATCGCGCCCAAGACGGAGAAGAAGGACGGTAGCGTCGCGCTTTCCATCGCGCGTCCTTACTTGAAGAAGGATATCGAGATCGTCTATCAGGTCTTTCCGATGGTTGCGAATTTTGCCGAGTCCACGAAAGCATGGGAGGAGAACAAGACGGAGATTCTCGCACTCTTGGAGGCGGGAAAGAATGTGGCGTTCCTGACCTTGGGCGATCCGATGTTTTACAGCACTTACATCTATGTCTATCGTCTGCTTGAGCATGAAGCGGTGACGATCGAGACGATTCCGGGGATTCCGGCGTTCTGCGCCATTGGCAGCAAGCTCGGCTATCCGATCGTCGAGGGAAACGATATTCTTTCCATCATTCCGGCGACGGCTTCGCCCGAGAAGATTGCCAAGATCCTGCCCGTGACGGACAATGCCGTCCTGATGAAGGTATACAAGAACTTCCCCGAAATCGCTGATATGCTCAGCGAAAGCGGCTTGGCGAAGGATGCTGTGATGGTGAGCCGCTGCGGCCTGCCCGATGAGGAACGCATCGATGATATCGAGGCGCAGAAGGATAAGAAGGTCAATTACCTGTCGACGATTCTGACGCGACGCAATGCTTGAAGGAGGTCTTGAACATGTGCGGAAATTTTTATAGGGCGTTTGCTCTTTCCCTTTTGGTCGTGATGCTTGCAATTCTTGCAGGATGCGGTGCGAAGGAAGCGGCGAAGACGGAACAGGGCACAAATTTTGCCGTAATCAAGGACGATATGGGGCGCGAGGTCGCACTTGGAAAGAAGCCGGAGCGCATCGTCGTGCTGTCGGCATCGTTCCTTGAGCCGCTTCATGCCGTGGGCGGCGATGTCGTTGGCCGGCCGGATTCCAAGACGAAGATGCCCGATTATGCCAAGGACAAGGCAAGCGTTGGCGAGGTCTACCAGATCGATGTGGAGAAGGTGCTCGCTTGTCAGCCCGATCTCGTCATCGTCAACAAGGGCATGAACGAAAAGCTCCTGTCGACGCTTGAGGCAAATGGGATTCCGTCCATCGTCATCGACATGAAAAGCTACGAGGACGTGAAGCGCGAGGTCAGGATTTTTGCGCAGGTCACAGGAGAAAAGGAGAAGGGCGAGACGCTTGTCAAGGAGATGGACGAGAAGATTCAGGGCGTCCTTGCACGCGTGCCAAAGGAGAAGAAGCGTGTCGCCATCCTGCACAGCACGTCGCAGGGCTTGAGCGTGCAGCTCGACGGCAGCATCGCAGGCTCCATCGTCAAGATGCTCGGCTGGGAGAACGTGGCGAGCGGTATGACGCCGCTGGAGAAGAATCCCGATGCTGCGCCATACAGCATGGAAACTCTCGTCGAGCAGAATCCGGACATCATCTTTGTCACGAGCATGGGCAAGATGGATGAGATCAAGAAAAATATGGAAAAGACGATCGCTGAAAGTCCCGCGTGGCAGAGCATTCCTGCAATTCAGCAGGGAAAACTCTATTACCTGCCGCAGGATCTCTTCCTTCTGAGTCCCGGACTGCACTATCCTGAAGCCTTCGAGATGATGGCGAAGCTCATCTATCCTGAGGTATTTCCATGAGCGGTGCGGAAGGTGCGGAAACAAAATTCAGCGCTTTCAGGCGGCGAATATCCATCGTGGCGGTATTCGCCGCTTTGGCATGCGTCGGCTTCGTCTTGAGCATCATGAAAGGATCTGTCGAAATTCCCGCAGCGGAAATAGGACAGACGCTCACAGAGGGCGTTGAGGGTGTGCACGCGCAGATCCTCATGAATATCCGTCTGCCGCGCACGATCGTGGCGGCGCTCGTCGGCGTCCATTTATCGCTTTCAGGTGCTATTTTGCAGGCGATCATGAAGAATCCCCTCGCCGACCCGCACATCATCGGCATCTCGTCGGGGGCGGGACTTGCGGGCATCTTTGTCATGCTCGTCTTTCCCGGGCACGAGGCCTTCGTGACGCCCGCCGCCTTTCTCGGCGCGATGGCGGCCGCTGTCGCCATCTACTTGCTCGCTTGGAAGAATGGCATCCGGCCGATCCGCATCATCCTGGCGGGCGTCGCCGTCTCGGCTTTTCTCGGCGCGGGCATCTCCGCCCTGATGATCTTTTACAGCGACCGCGTGCACGGCGCCTTGATGTGGATGGTAGGCGGTCTGTCGGCGCGCAGCTGGCCGCAGGTCGACATGATCTTCCCGTATACGATTGTCGGTCTCGTGCTCGCCCTCGCCTTCTCGCGTAAGCTCAATATCCTGCTCCTGGGCGATGAGATCGCGCGGAGTCTCGGCCTTCGCGTCGAGGTCACGCGCCTTTTGCTTACGGCGATCGCGGCTCTTCTGGCAGCGAGCGCCGTTGCCGTCGTTGGACTCTTGGGCTTTGTCGGACTCATCGTGCCTCATGCGGCTCGGCTTCTGGTCGGCTCGGACTATCGCTTCCTTCTGCCCGCGTCCGCGCTCTTGGGCGCGGCTGTCGTGACTTTGAGCGATACGTTCGCACGCACGGCATTTGCGCCTGTCGAACTGCCCGTCGGCATCCTCATGGCTGTCCTCGGTGCGCCGTTCTTCTTGTTTCTGTTGAGGAGGGAACTTTGATGTCTGTGACGGTTCGCCATCTTTCGGTGGCGCTCGCAGGAAAAACAATCCTGCACAATCTGAACGTCGAATTTCCCGTCGGCAAGCGCACGGCGATCATCGGCCCGAACGGCGCGGGAAAGTCGACGCTTCTGCGCGTGCTTGCTGCCTTGAATCCCAAGTATGAGGGCGAGGTGCTGCTGGACGGTACGGACATCCATGCCATCCCGCGAAAATCGTTGGCGAAGCGCCTCGCCATCCTGCCGCAGGGACTTGCCGCTCCGCCCGATCTCACGGTGGAGGCTCTCGTCGACTATGGCCGCTATCCGTACCGCAGCTGGCGCACGATCGGCCGTTCGAAGGAGGATCGCGAGGCTGTCGCACAGGCGCTGGCCGAGACGCGGCTGGAAGCGATGCGCACCCGTCAGGTCATGTCGCTTTCGGGCGGCGAGCGTCAGCGCGCCTGGATCGCCATGGCGTTGGCTCGCCAGCCCGAATACCTGCTGCTCGATGAGCCGACGACATACCTCGACATTGCGCATCAGCTTGAAGTCATGGAAATCATCAAGCGGCTCAATCGAGAGCATGCGATGACCGTCATCATGGTGCTGCATGACATCAACCATGCTTTGCAGTATGCGGACGAGATCGCCGTCATCAAGGATCGACAGATTTTCAGCACGGGAACGCCGCACGATGTGCTGAACGTCGCGATGCTTGCTGAGGTCTTCGGCGTGCGCGCCGACATTTTTACCAATAGTCAAGGAGCGCAGGTGCTGTCGCCTGTTTCGCTCGTGCGGTAAATGTCGTGTCAGGATTTTAATGACGATATGTCGGTTCCTATGGAATTTTCTCTATAAGATTCCTCACAGTTATGGTATAATACCTAGTGAGAACTGGAGGAGGGAATAGCTTGGAAATTCGACAATTGGAATATTTTTGCACGCTCGCCCATCTCGAAAACTTCACGCGCACGGCGGAGGCTCTCCACGTTTCCCAGCCGTCTGTCACGAAGGCGATCAAATCGTTGGAGTCCGAGATTGGCCTGATGCTCGTCGATCGTCGGCAGAAGCGTGTGTCTTTGACGATGGAGGGAAGGGCATTTCTGCTTCATGCGGAGGAGATCATGCAGGCGGTCGAACGTGCGGAGCAGGATATGTTGCGCTTTCGTCCCGATGCCAGGCGGACGGTTCACTTCGGTCTGCCGCCGATGCTTGAGGCGTATCTTTTTCCGGACTTTTTTACGAAGTTTACGGCGGCACATCCCGACATCAATCTCGATGTCTGCGAATACGTTGATTCCGTCGAGGTCAGGGCGAAGGTGGAGGAAGGGCTGCTCGACTTCGGTGTCGTGCTTGCGCCCGCAGTTAAGACGCACCGCAATGAGATGGCTGTGCTCAAGGATAAGATGGAGTTGTGTCTGCCGCTCGATCACCCGCTGACGGCGCGCGAGCATGTGGCTGTCGCTGATCTCCGTCGTGAGAAGTTCATCATGCAGCAGCCGAATACGTATCAATACGATACGGTTTATCGCAGCTGCGTGGAAAACGGTTTTACGCCCGAGATTTTGCTTTGTACGTCGCAGCTCAAGACGATCAAGCAGCTCGTCGCGAACAGCCTCGGCATATCGATTTTGCCGGATTTTGTGACGCGCAGCGAGACGATCTTTGCACGTCGTCCCCTTGTGCCGGAGATGGAAATCCAGGTCAATCTTTTCTGGAGTCCGCAGAAGCGCCTGAGCGAGACGGGGCGCAAGGTCGTTTCCTTCATGGAGGAGTACACGATGACGGATGAGTTCAGGGAACGTTTTCGCCAGTGAGGCGATGTAAGAAATATGGGCTGGTGAAAAAGTTTTGCAGTTGAAACGCCTCGAAGCCTATGGCTTCAAATCGTTTGCCGATAAAGTCGAGATCGAGTTCCATGCGGGCGTTACGGCGATTGTCGGGCCGAACGGCAGCGGCAAGAGCAACGTCACAGATGCGGTGCGCTGGGTGCTCGGCGAGCAGAATGTGCGCGCCCTGCGCGGTTCGAAGGCCGAGGACATCATCTTTACGGGCAGTGCGACGCGGCGTGCCATGGGCGTTGCAGAAGTCTCCCTCTTCTTTGAAAATGAAGGGGATATGCCCGTTGATTACCGCGAAGTCGTCGTGACGCGCCGTCTTTTCCGCTCGGGTGAGAGCGAGTTCTTCATCAATAAATCGCGCTGTCGCCTGAAGGATATCAGCAACCTTTTCGCCGATACGGGACTCGGGCGCGATGGCATGAGCGTCATCGGTCAGAACCGCATCGATGAGATCCTGAACAGCAAGCCTGAGGAGCGCCGCCTTTATTTTGAAGAAACGGCGGGCATCACGAAGTACCGCAACCGCAAGCGCGAGTCGATGCGAAAGCTGGAAGACATGCAGGGGAATCTCGTGCGCGTCAGCGACATCATGCAGGAGATCGAAGGGCAGCTCGAACCGCTTGCCGAGAGCGCAGAGAAGACGCGCCGCCACGATGAGCTGCAGACGGTCTACAGGCGCTGCGCCTTGACGGAACTTTTCCAGCGTGAGGGTCAGCTCAAGAAAGAGCGTGCAGACAGCGCGGGCAAGATTGAGGCGATGCGCGATGAGGCTCTGGCTGCCGAGACGCAGGTGCGCTTGCTGGATGTGAAGAAGGAAGAACTCGATCAGGCGATCCTCGTTCTGGAAGAAAAACTGCAGGAGCAGGCGGAGAAGAACAACGCGCTGAGGACGCAGATCGAGCAGGCAAACAGCGAAATCGCCATCCTGGAGGAGCGAGCACATCAGCATGATGCCTTGAAGGCGCGTCTCCTCCAACAGCGTGCGGATTTCGAGAGCACTGCTGGAGAAGCTGCTGCTGAGAAGCAGCGGCTCTTTGCTGTCGAGAAGGAGCTTCTTGAAAAGCATGCGGCGATCAATGCCGCCATAGCGAAGGATCGCAGCTCGCTCAAGGCCCTGGGCGAGAAGCTGCGCGAGGTCAAGGAGAAGCATCGCACGCTCGCGGACAAGAAGGATGCGGCGCAGCGCGACATGCTCGCGCGGGAAAATGAGCTTCTGCTCATTGAGCATGAGCTGGAACGGTATTCGACGAGCGGCACGGAACGTACCGATGAGCTGAAAAGAGCGATAGCGGCAGTTGACGCTCTGACGACTGAGGCGAAGGCAATCGGCGAAGAGCGACGCAGGCTCGAAGAAGAGCGCAGGACGCACGAAGAAGAACGCACGAAGAAGACACAAGAGAAGGAGCGTTTGGACGAGAAGCTTCACACGCTGCTTCATGCGGAGAACCGTACGAAAGAAGAGCTGCACGCAGATGAGAACAAGCTCAAGTTCCTGCGCAACATGCAGGCGTCGTACGAAGGTTTCGCACGCGCGCCGAAGGCTGTACTGCAGGCGAAAGAACCTTGGCAGAAGGGCGTCGCGGGCGCTGTCGCCGAGCTTGTTTCCGTGCCGCATGAGTACATCCGCGCCGTCGATGTCGCCTTGGGCAGCAGTCTGCAGAACATCGTGACGGAGGATACGGATACGGCGAAGGCCGCCATCGCCTTTCTGAAACGCGCACGTTTGGGACGCGTGACGTTCCTGCCGCTTTCGACGCTCGTCGTGCGCCGCTCGCAGGATGAGGCGGCGAAGAGGGAAGCGGGTGCCATAGGCTTTGCCAATGAGCTGGTCGGTGCGGATGCGAAGTACCGAAAAGTCGTGGACTTTCTGCTGGCCCGCACGCTCGTCGTCGATACGCTCGATCACGGCCTTGCCATCGAGAAGAAGATGGGGTGGCGGCTGCGCATCGTGACGCTTGACGGCGAATTGCTGAATCCCGGCGGCTCGCTTTCGGGCGGCGGCAGGCAAGGGCAGGAGACGAGCTTTCTCAATCGCGGCGGTGAGATCGAGCGCTTGGAAAAGAGCGTGCGGGACGCGGAAGAAAAGCTTGCTGCGCTTTTGAAAGAGCGCACGCTTTTTGACAAGGCGGCGAAGGAAATGGCCGAGGCGCTGGAATTTATTGCCCGCTCTTTGCAGCAAAAGGATGTGTATGCAGCGGAACTGCGCGTCAAGGATGAACGCATCGCCGAGGCGCGAAAAGAGAAGGAAAAGGCGAGAGAGACGCTCAAGAAGCTTGCAGAAGAGGCTGAAATGACCTTTTCCAAGGCGCAGGCGAAGAAGAATGACGCCGTGCAGCAGGCGAAGGCCGCGCGCCGCCTGTACGAGAAGATGGAGCGGGAGACAAAGGAGAGCGAGGAAGAGCTCGACGATCTTGAGCAGGATGCTGATGACCTCAGCAAGTATATCAACGAGCGGGAGCTAAAGCGCGCCGTCCTTGAGCAGGAGAAAATCCGTGCGCGTGAGCAGGCGCTCCTAAAAGAGAAGGAAGAGACGAGAGCGAAGGAGCAGGCGGAAAAAACGCGCGAGGAAGAAATTGCGCTGGATGAAGAACAGAGCAACGGCGGCACGAAGCGCGAGGCAATCGCCGCGCGGGTTGCCGCCTGGCAGGAAAAGCATGCCGAGGGAAAAGCCGCCTACGACAAGCAGTATCAGGAAAAGCTCGAACGTCATGCGGAAAACCAAGAGAATGACAAGGCGGCGAGGGCAGCAGGACAGCGACTCTCAGAGATGCAGGGCAAGCTGCATCAAATGGAAATTGCTGCCGCCGAGGTGCATGTGAAGATTGAGCAGGTGCAGGCGGAGCTTTTGGAGCAGTATGGGCATACATGGGAAACGGCAGCGGAAGAGGCGCTCGATCTGACGGGCACGGAGCTTAAGAAGAAGATGCAGGACATCTCCCGTGCGCTCGCAGAACTCGGCCCCGTCAATCCCAACGCCATACGCGAGCATGAAGAGCTTGTGGAGCGCCATGCGTTCATGGGCAAGCAGGCGGCGGATCTCGAAGCAGCGCGCGAAAATCTCATGGCGATGATTCATGAGATGGACGTGACGATGACGCGCCAGTTCAAGGTGGCGTTCGAAGAGATTCGCGGCTATTTTGCCGACATCTTCGTGCGCCTCTTCGGCGGCGGCAAGGCGGAGCTTTTTCTGACCGATGAGAAGGATGTGCTCCATGCTGGTGTGGAAATCGAGGTGCAGCTGCCGACGAAGAAGCGCCAGAATCTCTCCGTGCTCTCGGGTGGTGAGCGTGCCCTGACGGTCATCGCATTGCTCTTTTCCTTTTTACGCTACCGTCCCGCGCCATTTTCCGTGCTCGATGAGATCGATGCACCGCTTGATGAGGCGAATGTCGCTCGTTTCGGCAAGTTCCTCGGTGAATTTGCTGAAAATACGCAGTTCATCGTCGTCACGCACCGAAAAGGGACGATGGAAGCAGCTGATTTCATGTACGGCATCACCATCGAGGATGCAGGCGTGTCGCGCGTTCTTTCCGTGCGCCTCGACGAAGCGATTTGAGGGAGCACGTTGATAAATTGGAGGTATTATGGGATTTTTTGACCGATTGAAAAAGGGGCTTGCCAAGACACGCGAGACCTTTACGAACAAGATTGAAAAACTCATCATCGGCTATGCAGATATCGATGACGATCTGCTCGATGAGCTGGAGGAAACTCTGATCATGTCCGATGTCGGCGTGAAGACGACAGAAAGACTCATGGCAGATGTGCGAAAGGGCATCAAGAAAAAAGACATCAATACGCCGGAAGATTTGAAGCCCTTCCTCGCTGAGAAGATTTCCGAAATCCTTTCAACAGGTTCGGACGAAACGCGTATCGCTTCGGCAGGGCCTACGGTGCTCCTCGTCATCGGCGTCAACGGCGTCGGCAAGACGACGACGATCGGCAAGCTCGCCGCCTACTACAAGGAGCAGGGCAAGTCGGTCATGCTCGCTGCCGCCGATACCTTCCGCGCTGCCGCTATCGATCAGCTGCAGATCTGGGGTGATCGCACGGGGGTTCCTGTCATTCGCCACGAGGAAGGCTCCGATCCTGCCGCCGTCGCTTTCGATGCGGTCAAGGCGGCGAGGGCGCGCAGCATCGACGTCTTGATCATTGATACGGCGGGGCGTCTGCATACGAAATCGAACCTCATGGAAGAGCTGAAGAAGATTAATCGCGTGATCCAGCGTGAGATTGCTGAGGCGCCGCATGAGACGCTGCTCGTCCTCGATGCGACGACGGGGCAGAATGCGATCAGTCAGGCAGATCTCTTCCAAAAAGCGGCGGCAATCACGGGCATCGTTCTGACGAAGCTCGACGGAACGGCGAAGGGCGGTGTCATCATCGGCCTGAAATCGGAGCTTTCCATGCCGGTGAAATGGATTGGCGTCGGCGAGGGAGTCGACGATCTGCGCCCGTTCATCGCCAAGGATTTCGCGTGCGCCCTCTTCGGGCTGAATGTAGAATGAATCGCTGCAGGATGCAGAAAGCAAATGTATTTTCGGCAGGGAAAATGATTTGACATTGCAGGACAACTATAATAAAATTGTACTGCTATAGGTGAAACGTATTTAGGAGGACATCGGACAAAAATGAGTGTAAATGAAAAGTTGAGGAATATCGCGATCATCGCCCACGTCGACCATGGAAAGACGACGCTGGTTGACGCCATGCTGCGGCAGAGCCATGTTTTCCGCTCGAATGAGCAGGTGGCAGAGCGCGTCATGGATTCCGGAGATTTGGAGCGCGAGCGCGGTATTACGATTCTTTCCAAGAATACCTCGATCCTCTACAATGACGTGAAGATCAATATCGTCGACACGCCGGGTCATGCGGATTTCGGCGGCGAGGTGCAGCGTGTGCTCAACATGGTGGACGGCGTGCTGCTGCTTGTTGACGCCTTCGAGGGTCCGATGCCTCAGACGAAGTATGTCTTAAGAAAGGCGCTTGAGCAGAAACTTAAGCCCATCGTCGTCATCAACAAGATCGATCGCCCCGATCAGCGTGTCGATGATGTTTATGATGAAGTTCTTGAGCTTTTCATGGAGCTTGATGCGGACGATGAGCAGCTGGACTTCCCTTGCATCTACGCAACGGCGCGCGAAGGCATTGCGAAGTACAACATGGAAGACGAGAGTGACAACCTCGTCCCCTTGCTGGAAACCATCATTAAGGACATCCCTGCCCCTTCGGGTGATGCAGATGGTGCGCTGCAGATGATGGTTACGACGCTCGAAGCCGATGAGTATGTCGGCAAGGTTGCCGTCGGCCGAATTATCCGCGGCGGTGTGAAAACGAACCAGAGCGTCGCTCTCTTGAGCGGCGACCATGAGTCGAAGGCGCGCGTCGGCAAGATCTTCGTCTATCAGGGTTTGAAGCGTGTCGAGGTACCTGAGGCACAGATGGGCGATATCGTTGCCCTGACTGGTCTTGGTGATGTCAGCATCGGTTATACGGTAGCGGATGCAGAAAATCCCGAAGCTTTGCCGACGATCAATATCGACGAGCCGACGCTTTCCATGACCTTCGGCGTCAATACGAGTCCCTTTGCCGGCAGGGAAGGACAGTTTGTGACCTCGCGCCATCTGCGTGACCGTCTCTTCAAGGAAGTGGAGACGAATGTCAGCCTGCGCGTGGAGGAGACAGATTCCGCCGATGTCTTCAAGGTATCGGGACGCGGCGAACTGCATCTTTCCATCCTCATCGAAACGATGCGCCGCGAAGGCTATGAACTTCAGGTCGGCAAGCCCGAGGTCGTCTACAAGACGATCAACGGGCAGAAGTGCGAGCCGATGGAAAACTTAACGATCGAAGTTCCCCAGGAGTATATGGGGGCGGTCATGGAGTCTCTGGGCACGCGCAAGGCGGAGCTTTCCAATATGACGGAGGTTTCGGGCTACATGCGCATGGAGTTCGTCATTCCTGCACGCGGACTCATCGGTTTCCGCTCGGAACTTTTGACGAATACGAAGGGCAACGGCATCATGAACCATGTGTTCTGCGGCTACGTCCCTTTCAAGGGAGACATTCCCGGGCGCACGCGCGGCTCGCTCGTGGCGTTCGAGCAGGGTGAGACGACGGGCTACGGCATCTACACGCTGCAGGATCGCGGCACGATGTTCATTTCGCCGGGTCAGCAGGTCTACGAAGGCATGATCGTCGGCGAAAATTCGCGCGAACTCGACATCGACATCAATCCGTGCAAGAAGAAGAATGTTTCCAACATGCGCACGTCTTCTTCCGATGAGGCAATCCGCCTTGTGCCGCCGCGCATCTTGAGTCTTGAGCAGGCGCTTGAGTACATCAACGAGGATGAACTTGTCGAGGTCACACCGGAAAATATCCGCTTGCGCAAGGCGATACTCGATCGTACGGCTCGCGGACGTGCGAATAAAAATGCACGAAAGTAACAGCAATGGCAGGACTTTTCGATGGGAATATCTATCTTATGCGCCCATCGGGAAAACTTTTTCCAGAGGCTTAACTTTTTTTAGAGGATTTCCGAAAGAAAGAGCGAACATAATAAGCATGATTCATTAAGAGGTTTCCAATCATTTGTTCGGTTTATTTTGTCGCTATCATGGAATTATTACGCTGGAGGCGGAGTGCGGTGGATTTTTTGAAAAGGGTGACGGACTTCCTCATGCCCGTGGAGGAAGAAGAAGTCGTCAAAACAGAGTCGGCAAGGAAAGAGGAGCAAGAAGAGGAACGTATGATGAGCGCTGACTCTTATGAGGAACGCAAGGTTTCTAACGGTGCATCAATTTCCTATGCGTCGGCAGAGCCGCCGATGTATCCATCTGCGTCGGAGCTGCGCCGCCCGCGCTATACGACGGCGGTGCATGCGCCGCGCACGCGTGTGACGGTTCAGCAGGAGCGTCCGAAGCTGACGGTTCATACGACGCAGATTCCTTCGCTCAACGTGAAGATCTATGTGCCGCGCAGTTTCGATCAGGTTCAGGAAATCGCCGATGATTTGAAGGCCGGCAGGGCGGTGCTCGTGAATTATGAGCGCGTTGAGCTTGAGGAGCAGCGCCGTCTCTGCGATTTCATCAATGGTGTGTGCTACATTATGAACGGTGAAGTCAAGCGCGTTTCCACGGCCATGGTGCTCTATGCGCCGGATGGCGTGAACGTCTATGAGGCCGAGCCGATTCCCTTGCAAGATTGAATATGAGGTGTCAGGAGGCTTTCCTTGCGGATGCAGGGAATGGATGCTTCCTTGGGCAGGGCAGTCAGGCTTGATTGCCCTGCCTTTTCTATGGAAAGAAGGAGCGACTTATGAAAAAGAGCGATATTTTAGAAAGTGTCATGAAAGAGTTTCGTGCCCTCGCCGCGATTCCGCGCCCATCGGGACACGAGAAGGCAGTCAGCGACTATCTCCTCGCACATTTGCGCGAGATGGGGCTTGAGGTCGTGCAGGATGAGAGGAACAACATCATCGCCGATCTTGCCGCTGCGCCAGGCAGAGAGAATGCCCCGCGCGTCATTCTCCAAGGGCACATGGATATGGTTTGTGTCGCTGCACCGGGCGTCGCTTATGATCCGCTGCACGATGCCATCCGACTTGTGGAAGAGGGCGATGTCCTGCATGCGGAAGGGACGAGCCTTGGGGCGGATGATGGCATCGGCGTCGCCATCATCCTGCACATCTTGCGCCACGTGAAGGAGAACGGCCCCGTGCGTGCGATCTTCACCGTTGACGAAGAACGCGGCATGACGGGCGCCATCCACTTGTCGGAGAAATATCTGAAGGATGCGCAGTATCTGATCAACTGCGATTCGGAGAATCTCGATGAGCTTTGTGTCGGCAGTGCGGGCGGAGTCGATCTGACATTTTCGCGCACGATGAAGTTTGTTGCTGCTGCGAAGGGAAAAGCGTGGCAGATTGCCGTCGAAGGACTAAAAGGCGGGCACTCGGGCGAGGAGATAGGTGAAGGACGCGCCAATGCACTGCGTCTATTGTCCTTGGCGTTGGCAGGACTGCAGGAGGCAGGCGTGGATTTCTCACTTGCCTCGCTTACGGGCGGCAAGGCGAAGAATGCGATCGCGTCGGAGGCGGAGGCAATCGTCGTGACAGAGGCGACGGAGGAAGCCCTGCGCGAAGCCTTGGGGCAGGAAGAAGAGAAGTTTCGTCGGACGTACAGCGTAACAGAGCCGTCGCTTAAGTTGTCACTTGCAGAAGCGCCGCATACAGAGAAGACTTTTGCGCCAGAGGATGCAGCAAACTTGCTGCGCATCCTGCGCCTTTTCCATACGGGCGTCTACCAGATGTCCGCCGTCACGCCGGGCATGGTGGAAACCTCTGCGAATCTCGGCGTCGTGCGCATGGAGGGTGCGGATATCGACATCGACTTTTATCCGCGTTCCAGTGTGGAGGGCAAGCTCTTTGAATTTTGCCGCATGGCGAAGGATCTGGCAGAACTTACGGGTTTTGCGCTTCATATCGGCACGATTGCGCCGAGTTGGGACGAAGACATGGACAATCCGCTCGCGAAACTCATCGCGGAGGTTTTTGAGCAGCGCATGGGCAAGCCGATGAAAGTCGAGACAATTCATGCGGGGCTGGAGTGCGGTTGGTTCTATCGTAAGAATCCGCAGATGAAGTTCGTTTCCGTCGGCGTGACGACGCACGACATTCACAGTCCTAAGGAAAGTCTTGAACTATCAACCGTAGCGCCGTTGGTAGAAATTCTTTCTCAGACATTGAAAAAACTCGCTGAGCAATAACGCTCGGCGAGTTTCCTCGAATGTTTATTTTTTCTTTGAAGCGGCAATGCCTAAGGTGAGCATGTTCAGCATGGGGAATCGTTCTCCGATGGAGCGAGTGATCGCGGCCGTCGCTATGGAAAGGACGACAGTTGCGAGATAAAATGCGATTGCCTTGGGTGCTGTCATGATGATGCCGCGCCTTTCGAGCGCAAGCATCATGTAGCCGATGAAGAGAGGGTGGACGAGGTAGGCGAAATACGAGTGCCTGCCTAGGAGAGAAAAGAGGGAGTTGAGTATCTGCGGATACCGCTGCTCGGTGAAAATCGTGAAGAAGAAGAGGGACGCGGCTAGGGTGTAGACGATACCGAGCGGACAAAGCTGATGCGCCGTGTTGATGGCGTCCATCTGCGTGTAATTGCGGAAGGAGAGCAGAAAGTAATAATAGCTGAGCAGTCCTATGAGGGACACCGCGAAGAAGAGACAGATGCTCTTTCGCTCGTTGTGCATGAATGCCTTGAAAGCGTCGAAATGCACGGCGAGGTAGCCGCCGATGATGAAGATGAAGACATAGTGGAGCACCCAATAATTGAGGCGATAGAGCAGGAAACTCTTGAGCACGGGATTTTCCATGCCGTAAACCATGGTATTGAAAGGGACATTGAAACTTGAAAAGTAATCGAAGGCGACCTGCAGCGCGAAGAGGAGCAGAAGCCCCTTGCCGTTGATATGCTTTACTACGGAAATCCAAAGCGGCATGAGGAGGTAGAACCAAATGAGGATTACGAGGAAGTAAAGCTGGTACTTGGCATTGCCGAAGAAAATGAGGGACGCGAGCGAGAGCGGCGCTGGAAAGCCGACGCCATAAAGCCAGCCGTCATGCAGGAGGTAGAAGAGAGACCAGACGAGATACGGCAGGACGACGGCACGCGAGCGCTTTTGCAGGAAGTGGCGATAGCTGAAAGGCTTGTCCAAATCCATATTGTAAAAGATGCCGAAAGCGGAAATGAAGAAGAAGATGGGCACGCTGAAGCGTGTGGCAATCTCGAAAAGCGCTGTCAGATGTGCGTTGGATGCGGGATTCATCAAGTATTGTGAGCCGACATGGATGCCGATGACGCCGAGCATGGAAATGCCGCGGATATATTCGATGGCGGCGAGATGTTGTTTTGCCATAGAGAAACCTCCTGCAGGGATTTTTGTGTGATGTGCTTTTTAGGGAGCGCTGATAAATGAAGTCGCCAGCTTTGCTGTCCTCAAAGGTTACTATATATTTTTTCTTCCGTCTTGTAAAGGAAACAATGCTTGCGGTTGATTTTTCGCGACAAACTCATTAGAATATGTAAGAGGCGGATTCTTGCGTATGGGAAGGATGCATTGGACGACGTGAAAAAGGAGCAGCCCATCGGTGTTTTTGATTCAGGACTCGGCGGCATCAGCGTGCTGCGCGAGCTTGTTTCTCTTTTGCCGAAGGAGGATTTCATTTATTTTGGTGATGCCGCCCATGCGCCTTATGGCGAGCGAACGGAGCGAGAGATTCGCGCCTTGACGACGGCGCAGATCGACCGCATGGCGGCAGAGGGTGTCAAAGCCGTCGTGCTTGCCTGCAATACGGCGACGAGCGCCGCCTGTGCGCCGCTGCGCCGAAGATACAGGCAGATGCCGATCATCGGCATGGAACCTGCGTTGAAGCCTGCAATCTTGAGCGGTGAAAAGCCGCGCGTCGTCGTCATGGCGACGCATGCGACGCTTAGACAGAAGAAGTTTGCACGTCTCATGGAGCGATTCAAAGATGCAGGGGATATCGTCAAGCTGCCATGCCCTGAGATTGTGGAATTCGTCGAGTGTGGCGAGATTCACTCGGCAGCTCTGCACGAGTATCTGGAAGAGCGGTTTTCGAGCGTATCGCAAGATCCTATCGATTGCGTCGTCCTTGGCTGCACGCATTTTCCTTTTGTGCGCGATGTGATTCAAGATGTCGTGGGTCAGGCCGTGCAGATTTTTGACGGTGCGGCGGGTACGGCTCGCGAACTCAAGCGTCGCCTGTTGGAAGCCGATGCTCTGCGGGAAAGCGGGCAGAAGGGTGTGATCGAGTGGCTGAGCAGCAGCAGCGATCCGAACTATATCGAGCGTGCAAAGATGCTCTATGCGTTATGAGGGTCAGATAATTCTTAGGATGCTGTGGAAAATTTTTATAGGGGGAATTCACCATGGTGGAAACGAAGATTGAAGTAGGTATGAAGCGCGAAGCTGCAGCAAAAGTGACGGAGGAGAACACCGCCATCGAGATGAAGAGCGGATCTTTGCCCGTATTCGCCACACCTGCGATGACGGCTCTGATGGAGCAGGCGGCGGCGGAACTCGTCGACGAACTTGTGCCGTCCGATTGGACTTCGGTGGGCATTTCGCTCAATATTCGTCATAAGGCGGCGACGGCTCTGGGACGCAGTGTGCACGCCGAAGCGGAGGTCAAGAGTTTCGACGGACGTCAGGTTACATTTGCCGTCAAGGCTTTTGACGAGGCGGGGGAGATCGGTGAGGGGCTTCATGAACGCGTTCTCGTGAACCGCGAGAAGTTCATGAGCAAAGTGTCGGCGAAATGACGGGAGCGCCCATCGGTGAGAAAACGAATCGGCAGCTTTTCCGCGAAGGCATGCGCGACGGCACTCCGATTGCGCTCGGATATCTCGTCGTGAGCTTTACGCTCGGCATAACGGCGCATAATGCGGGGCTTGATGCTGTTGACGGCTTTGTTGTGAGCTTATTTAACCTCGCTTCGGCGGGAGAGTATGCAGCATTCACCGTCATCGCTGCGGACGCTCCGTATTGGGAAATGGCGGCGATCACGCTCGTGGCGAATGCGCGCTACATGCTCATGAGCTGTGTGCTCAGTCAGAAGTTTTCACCTGCGACGCCTTTTTATCACCGTATGGGAGTAGGCTTCGGCATTACGGATGAGATCTTTGGCATATCGATTTCGCGTCAAGGTTTCCTGCGGCCCGCTTACAATTACGGTGCGATGTCGCTCGCCGTACCCGTTTGGGCTTTGGGGACGTCACTCGGCATTGTGGCGGGCGACATCTTGCCGCCGTCCTTGCTCAGCGCATTGAGCGTGGCGCTCTACGGCATGTTCATCGCCATCATCATTCCACCAGGGAAAGAGAACAAGATTGTTTTGGCGCTTGTATTCATCAGTTTCGCCATGAGCTTCTTGGCGGCGAACCTGCCTTTTGTTTCGGAGCTTTCCGCATCGTCGCGGACGATCGTTCTTACGGTGCTTCTTTCAAGTGCAGCGGCATGTCTCTTTCCTTTGCGGGAGACGGAGGAAGGGGAAATGATGGATGAAGCATGACGTTTTCCTTTACATCCTCGTCATGACTGCCGTGACACTCGCCATCCGCCTCGTGCCGCTGACGCTTCTGCGCC
This sequence comes from Selenomonas sp. CM52, assembly GCF_000292955.1. NCBI lineage: Bacteria > Bacillati > Bacillota > Negativicutes > Selenomonadales > Selenomonadaceae > Selenomonas > Selenomonas sp. CM52. The sequence continues at coordinate 29,473 of NZ_ALNM01000028.1, read as the reverse complement.
GCCCGATCAAGAGCCGTTTCCTGCGCTCTTTTCTCTATTATGTGCCTTATGTGACCTTGGCCGTCATGACCTTTCCTGCCATTGTCGACGCTACACAGATGCCGGCAGCAGGCGTGGCGGCTCTTTTGGCCGGCATTTCGCTCGCTTGGGTGGGCGCGAGCCTTTTTCAAGTTTCCGCTGCCTGCTGTGTTGTCGTTTTCCTGTTTGAACTTGTTCTCCTTAAATAAAAAAGAGCCGCACAATGCTTCTTGTATTTGGCATTGTGCGGCTCTTTTATTGTTGACTTATTTCTGCAGCCCGTTGACAAAGTTCTGCAGTTCTGTGATGATGTCACGCACGCGCGAGAGGTTGGCTGTGATTTCCTGCGTGGAAGCAGCCTGTTCTTCGCTGATCGCGCCCGTTGATTCGATGGATTTGGAGATTTCCGCGACGGATTTATTCATCTCGGAAAGGGTTTCTTGAATTTTCTCTGTGGCTGTACGGGACTGCTCAGCAAGTTTTCTGACCTCTTCAGCGACGACGGCGAAGCCTCTGCCTTGCTCGCCGGCGCGCGCGGCCTCGATGGCGGCATTGAGGCCCAAGAGATTCGTTTGCTGGGCGATTTCGTTGATGAAGTCGATGACCTTGATGGTCTCTGCGTTTCGCTCCTGCAGCGTGCCTGCCTGCGAAACGGATTCCTGCCCCGTGCGGGCAAGCTCGCTTGCGCTGTTGGCGACTTGTTCGATGGACTGATATACGGTTTCCGTTGCATTGGCGATGCGGTCGATGTTTTCGGCAATTTTGTTCAGCGTATCACTGATTTCGTAGCTGGAAGAAATGACGATGGGAACATCGCCGTTCGGTCCCGTGACGGGCGCCGCCGTGACATGAATCGGTACGCCGTATACGCTGGAATCAAGCGCCGAAGATGTCGTGCGGCGCTCCTTGAACGCCTGCTGTACGACGGCGATGTTGCGCACCGAGTCTCCAGGAGCGCTCTTGATCTGCAAGTGTTTTGCAGGTGCGACGTCGAGGATGGCTTCGGGCGACGATATGACGAGCCGCGTATCGTCCGGCAGGATGGGATTCAGATAGGGCAGTACGAGTTTGAAGGCGTCGATAAGCTGTTCGTTCGTCTGGATATTTTCCGGCAGTGCCATAGGGATGTTCCTCCTCCATATCAGTCGTTTCTTGCATGAAACGGGGATTCTTTCATTAAAAGCGGCGCACAATGTCCACGAGGCGGATACTTGTGCGTGTAGTTTATTTCAGTTCGTTGACGAAGCGCTTGAGATCTTCGATGATGTCGCGCGCTCCTGCAAGGCTCGCCGTGATTTCTTCGGTTGAGGCGGCCTGCTCCTCGCTGATGGTGCCGGTCGATTCGATGGATTTGGAGATTTCCATGACAGCCTTGTTCATTTCGGAAAGAGTCGCCTGAATCTTCTCCGTGGCCGTGCGCGACTGCTCTGCCATCTTTCGTACCTCTTCAGCAACGACGGCGAAGCCTTTTCCCTGCTCGCCTGCACGCGCCGCTTCGATGGCGGCATTGAGGCCGAGGAGGTTCGTCTGCTGGGCGATGCCGTTGATAAAGTCGATGACCTTGATCGTTTCCGCATTGCGTTCCTGCAGGATAGCGGCTTGGGAAACGGATTCCTGCCCGGATTTTGCAAGTTCGTTGGCACTTTCCGCGACCTGCTGAACGGAAGCATGAATCGTCTGTACGGCGGATGATATGCGCTCGATGTTCTCAAGCACGGTTTCTGTGGCGCTCGGACGGAAGCCGGCAGCGACGACGCCGATCGCCTCGCCGTTTATGCCGAAGATCGGCGCTCCGGCAGTGCGAAGCGCGACGCCGGCAACGGAGGCGGGCATTTCGACGATCGATGGACGCTTGGTACGCATTGCGTCCTGAATTGCCGGATGTTCGAGCATGGAGTCGCCTACGTTCAGCGGGATGGAAAAACTCTTGGCGGGTACGAAGGCAAGACATTTCGTTCCGTCCGAGAGAACAGAGGCGATATCAGCTTCCACCACTTCATTCAGATAGGGGAGCACGGCCTTGAAGGCGTTGATGATGTCTTCATTTGTCTTGATGGTTTCTGGCAGAGCCATGAAATATTCCTCCTCAAAGTTGGGGTATGGCTTCGTACTCTGTTTTGCCCCTTGTAGTTGTACTTAGGTCAAAGGACGGATAAGCCTTCTCCTGAAAACGCTTTTCTGCTATTCTTTCTAGATAAAAAGAGAAATCCCTGCAAAAATATTAGGTAAATTATAAGGGAAATAAAGAAAAAGCATATCTTTTTCAAAAGTTAATAGAAAAGTCCTAACCTATAACCTTTTTGCAAGATGCGGGAAAAGTCCCAAACTGCGCTGCAGGATACCGTGCAGGTGAGCGATGAGCGTGCCGTAGTTCGTCATGGGCACGCCCTGATCCTTGGCACATTTCATGCGGTAGAGCATCTCGCGCTGATTGAGCATACAGCCGCCGCAATGGATGATGAGCCGATACTTCTGCAGATCCTCGGGGAAGGTCTGGCCGCTTGAGGTTTCAAAAAGCAGCTTCTTCTTTGTGTGCTCGGTGAGCCAATACGGAATCTTGACCGTGCCGATGTCGTTGCATTGACGGTGATGCGTGCAGCCTTCGGAAATGAGTACGGTATCGCCGTCCGCGAGGCGAGGGAGAGCGGCGATGCCGTTTACGGCCTCAGAAAGAAAGCCTTTGTAACGCGCCATAAGGATGGAGAAGGAGGCTAGAGGGATGGGCTCGGGTATGAAAGAAGCAGCTTTTTTGAAGATCTGACTGTCGCAGATAACGAGATCGGGCGCGTTCTTCAGGCTGTCAAGTGCAGCGGAAATCTCCGTCTCCTGACAGACGAGCGGAAGGGCTTTTGCTTCCAAGATGTCCCGAATCGCTTGCTGCTGCGGCAGGATGAGCCGGCCTTTCGGCGCCGCCTTGTCCATGGGCGTGATGAGCAAGACGAGGGCGTGCGGAGAAATCAGATCGCGCACGAAAGCGCGAGGTTTTTCTTGCGGCGCAATCTGGCTCAAGCGTTCTTTCAGCTCGTTTATGCCGAGGTTTTTCATAGCGCTGACTTGGAGTATGCTTTCCTTGCCGGCAGAGGAAGGACGCTTTTCGTCCTCGCATTTGTTGCAGACGATGAGATGGGGGATGTCCTTCTCGCGAAAAATCTGCATCAGTTCTTCGTCGACCGCTGTCATGCCTTCAGCGGCATCGAGGACGAGAACGGCGATATCCGTCTTGTTCAGGATGCGGCGCGTCCTCTTGACTCTGAGTTCGCCCAGGCTGCCCGTGTCGTCAAAGCCCGGCGTGTCAATGAGGAGGACGGGGCCGAGCGGAAGAAGTTCCATCGCTTTCGTCACAGGGTCGGTCGTCGTACCCTTTTCGGGGGAGACGACGGCGACTTCCTGTCCCGTGATGGCATTGATGAGGCTGGATTTTCCCGCATTGCGGCGGCCGAAAAAGCCGATGTGCAGGCGTTCGCCCGAGGGTGTGTCGTTAAGTCCCATGAAAAGTTCCTTTCTATTCGTGACTGCTCTATTTGTCCTTCAGGCACTGCATGGCGAAGAGCGCCTGTCCGACGGCGATGCCGCCGTCATTCGACGGGATGATGCTGTGATGCAGGACATGAAACCCGTCTTTTTCCAAGGCGTTTTGTGTCAGGCGCAGCAGCAGGGTGTTTTGAAATACGCCGCCTGTCAGTGCCGCCGTGCTGCAGCCTGTCATTTCACGCGCGTTTTTGCAAGCGTCGCGGATGGCGGCGGCAAGTCCGCGATGAAAAGCGAGCGATAGAATATCGCTTGATACATTTTGCAGGCGATATTGCAGCAGATGGCAGAATAAATCGTTTGAGGTCAGCAGGAAGCGACCGTCCGTAATCGTAATGGCGCTTTCTGCCAGCGGCGCTTGGAGCGTGCCGTCCGCTTTCCAGCGTGCGAGCAGCGCGTCCGCTTGTGCAGATTTTCCAGCCTTTTCGGCGGTCTCAGCTGCGAATTGCAGGTATATGGCGGCTTCCCCCTCATAGGTGGAGATGCGGCGGATGCCGAGCAAGGCGCTGACGGCATCGAAGAGCCGTCCCGCGCTCGTCGAAGTCGTCGTATGCAAGCCATGCTCCAGTTGGAAGATGACGGAGGCAGCTTCTTTTTCTGTCGCAAGGCCGAGTTTTTTGCTGTGGAGGAGGGCATCCTCCCTGCCGCAGTAAAGATGGAGCAAGGAAACGGCAAGACGCCAGCCTTCTCGCGCGGCGAGGTCGCCGCCTGCATGGAAGAAAGGCGCAAGGGAGGCGAGCCTTTGAAAATCACGCGTTGTAGCGAGCATGATTTCGCCGCCCCAGATCGTTCCGTCCGTACCGTAGCCTGTGCCGTCGAAACTCACGCCGATGACGGGGGAGAGGTGATCGTTCTCCGCCATGACGGAGAGCACATGTGCGTGGTGATGCTGCACCTTGAAGATGGGAAGCCCCAAGGTTTCGGCGAAGCGGCTCGTTTCGTAGCGCGGATGAAGGTCGGCGGCAACGGCGGCGGGAGTGATGGCAAGCAGACGCTCCATGCGCGGCAGGGTTTGGCGCAGAGCTCGGAGAGTGCGCAGATCGCTCATATCGCCGAGATAGGGCGAGGGGTAGAAGAGTGAATTCTTGGCAAGGCAGAAAGTGTTCTTGAGTTCGCCGCCAATGCCGAGAACCGAGCCTTGGAAATCGGCAGAGAGCATCAAGGGAAGCGGTGCGTAGCCGCGGCTGCGTCGAATCATATAAGGCGCACCTTCGTAGAAATCCATGACGCTGTCATCGGCGCGCAGACGAATCTCGCGGTCGTGCGAGAGGATGAGGTCGGCGATGGAAGAAAGCGCGTCGAGTGCGTCCTCGTCCGTACGGCAGATCGGCGCTCCCGAAGGGTTGCCGCTCGTCATGACGAGGCAATCTGTGAAATCAGCGAGTTCGTCGGGCAAGGAAAAGAGCAGAAGGTGCAGCGGCGTGTAGGGCAGCATGACGCCGAGGGAGGGCATTGCGGGTGCGACGCTCGCAGCGATTTTTCCGCTGCCGCTTTTTTCCAGCAGTACGATGGGCTTTTGGTGATTGTCGAGGTGCGCTTTCTGTGCGTCGCTGAGGCGGCACTCGCGCCGCACGACGTCGAGGCCGCGCAGCATGACGGCGAAGGGCTTCTGCGGGCGGCTTTTGCGCTCGCGCAGCCGCTGCACGGCCGCCTCATTTCTTGCGTCACAAGCGAGGTGAAAGCCGCCGATGCCCTTGACGGCGACAATGCCGCCCGCCTGCAGCACATGCCTTGCGCGTGTGATTGCAGCATGGTCGCGCTCTTCACCGCCAAGGAGATAGACGTGCGGTCCGCAGTCGTTGCAGCATACGGGCTGCGCGTCGTAGCGGCGCGTCTCGGCATGGGTGTATTCGTAACGGCACGCCGGGCACATGGGGAACGCTCCCATGCTCGTACGCTCGCGGTCGTAGGGCATGGCGTCGAGGATCGTGAGCCTGGGACCGCAAGAGGTGCAGTTGATGAACGGATGGAGGTAGCGGCGGTCGCTTTTATCGAAAAGTTCGGTTTGACACTTGGGACAGACGGCGATGTCGGGTGAAACAAATACGTCGCCGCTCTCATGGGCGCTTTCGATAATTTGGAAATTGTGAAACAAAGGGGCTTTTTCCATAGAATCTTGCAGGATTTTCAGTATGACTGCGCGTTCGGGCGGCTCTTTTTCCAGTTTCTTGCGAAAATCTTGCAGAGCGTCCTTCGTGCCTTGGGCATGAACTTCTACATAGGAGCCCTTGTTGCAGACGTCTCCCGTGATGCCGAGCGCATTTGCCGTGCGGCTGACGAAGGGGCGAAATCCGACGCCCTGCACGATGCCGAAGATTTTGAATCGACTGGTTTGCAAAACTTTTTTTGCCATGCGGATGCTGCCTTTCCTTGAGAGGTGTCTTTCAGCGATTATACCACGCCAGCGGAAAAAGTTCCTGCTTTTGGCAGAATTTTGCTGGACAGAAGGAGAAGGAGGTGCTATGATAGTTGCATGGATAAGTATGTTGGCAGCGTTGCCGTATAGCTTTGTTTTCCGCGCATGTACGGGAAAGCTTTGCTGTGCGGTTTTTTTTGTGCCGCTGTCGTTGCAGCGAATGAAATGTCTGCCCACGAAAGGAAAAGGATGGTTGAAATGGAAGACTTGTTGTATGTGATTCCAGCAAATTCCTCGAAGAAAGAAATCGTTCGTCTCTTGGAGGCGCATCCGGAGATAAAGTTTGTTTCTCTCGTCGGCATCGATCTCGCAGGCAATGATACCGATGAAAAGATACCGATGCGCATCTTCCTCAAGGATATGGATGATTTCTACAATGGTACGGCGGTGCAGACGGACGGTTCTTCGGTCGTGCTGACGGGCATTGCCATCTTGAACAACGCGAAGGTCGACATGCCGATCGATCCGGAAGCGAACTGGTTCATTGATTACAATCTTGAGCATTTCGATGAGGAAACGGGCAAGCCCATCGGCACGCTGCGCATTCCGTCCTTCCTCATTCATGACGGCAAGCGCGTCGATTCGCGTGCCATCTTGAAGGATACCCTGGTCTACTTGAAAAAGGAACTCTTGCAGATGTTCAAGGAGCATCCGCACGTTTCGGGCCTTGAGCATATCGACGGCTCGAAGATTGTCGATTTCCAGTTCACTTCGGCTACCGAGTTGGAGTTCTGGGTCAAGACGCCTCTCGAAGAGACGAATGTGGAGGAACTTTCGGCTTCTCAGGTCATGCAGGAGCAGTATTGGCAGCGTACGCACGGCGCTGTGCGCACGGCGTTGGAGCAGGCGGTCATGCTGCTCGATCGCTACGGACTGCAGGTTGAGATGGGGCACAAGGAGGTCGGCGGTCTCAAGGCGCAGATTGACGAGTCGGGCAAGATGACGCATGTGTGCGAGCAGATCGAGATCGACTGGCGCTTTTCTGACGCCCTGCAGGCGGCGGACAATGAATTGATCGTGCGCACGATGGTGCGCGAGGTCTTCCGTGAGAACGGCCTTGAGGTGAATTTCAAGGCGAAGCCGATGATCGGCCTTGCGGGCAACGGCGAGCATACGCATTTCTGCATCGCCGCCGTCATGGAAGACGGCAAGGTGCACAATCTCTTCACGCCGCAGGATATGACGAAGGACTACCTGAGTGCCGTCGGTTATGGCGCGATCATGGGGCTTTTGAAGAATTATGAGGTCATCAATCCCTTCGTGTCGGCGACGAACGATTCGCTCAACCGCTTGAAGCCCGGCTTTGAAGCGCCCGTCTGCATCGTCACTTCGCTCGGCTATACGCCGGAAATTCCGTCGCGCAACCGCACGATACTTGCAGGATTGATTCGCGATTTGGCGAATCCCTATGCGACGCGCTTCGAACTGCGCGCCTGCAATCCGTATTCCAATATATACCTTGTTTTGGCTGCGGTCTATTCTGCAGTGCTTGACGGTGTGAAGACCTCGATTCACCATACGACGGAGGAACTTCTGGCAGAACTTTCCAAGGAAGCGGGGAAGGAAGGCTTTTATCTTGAAAAGGATCGAGCTTATCGTAGCGAGGTCGACGTCTTCGAGGATTACACCGAAAAGGAAAGAAATCGCCTCTTCGGCGCACCACCGGCGACGGTTTGGGAAAATATGCAGGGGTTTGAGAATCATCCCGAGAAGGTCGCCGCCATCACGGTGGGCGGCGCTCTGCGTCCGCAGATCATCGAGGCGTTCAAGGCGGGCGCTCTCCTGCGCTGGAAGACGGAACTCATCAGCCGCATCATTCCTGAGAACCGCGACATCGTGCGCAAGGCAAAGGAAGTGCAGGCGACCTTCGTGACGGATCAGGATTCCTACAACTGGAACAAGATCAACGGCATTCGCTCGTATCTCGCGAAGGACAGCATCGACGAAAAATCTCTGTTCACGCTTCTCACCAAGGCCTTGCACGAAGGCGATTACGCCGTGGCGTCGGGTCTGCAGGTGGAGATGTATGACAAGATCGAGGAACTCAAGGCGCTTTATGACGCCTATATCAAGAATATGATCTGATGGATTGCCGCCAAAAAGCGCCTTTGCGGGCGCTTTTTGGCGGCAATTGCGTTTCTTAATAAATATGGTACGTCTTCCAGGGAATCTGCTCGACCTTGATCGTCTTTAGAAAATCGACGATGTCCTTTCTGCCATAGTAGCGCGGATTGCCGTCCTTGTCCTGCGACATCAGTACGATGGGCATGTTGCGGAAGAAGGGGGCGATCTCATTGCGGAACGATACGGCGCGAGCCGTGTACTGCGTGACGTGGGGCTTGACGACGACGATGGCGAAGGTCACGCCCTGCTCGATGATGACGGATCCATGAACTTTGATCATGCTGTGTCTCCTTGTGCAATTTTGAAGAATCGTAGAAAATCGTAGAAAATCTATGCAGAATCAAACCATATTTTTATTGTAAAAGACTTCGGGAGTATTGACAATCCCCAATAAACAGAGTTAATATAAAGATGAAAACAACATATTGTTGGAGACAGGTGTCGCAAGACTTAATAGGGAATTCGGTAGAAGCCGGAGCGGTCCCGCCACTGTAAGAGGAGTCCTTCATAAAAGGCCACTGGAGAAATCTTTGGGAAGGCATGATCGGACGATGAATCTGAGCCAGGAGAACTGCCTGTTTTGACATCACCGTCAGCGCGATTTGCGCTGGTACCTGCGAGCGATGGGTAGGGGATTTTGTCGTTTCACGGCAGGCTCTCCGGCGCAGATTTGCACCGGATTTTTTATTGGAAAATGCACTTTGCACGGACATGATGTGCAGAAGAGATTTCCTGCAAGCCTGTTCACGAAAATGATGAAGCCGCCCTCGACTGCAGGGCGGCTTTTTGTTGTATTCCGTATTATTTCAAGGGAGGCTGTGGAAATATGAGCAATGAGACAAAGGGTCAGGACGAGAATCTTGACCTGCAGGCCATCTTGAAGAAGGCCGAACAGCAAACGAGTTTCCCCGATGTGCCGCTCGACGAATTCGAACCGCCGACGTATGACGAGTGGAAAGAGGCATGCGTCGCACTCTTGAAGGGGGCGCCCTTCGAGAAAAAGATGTTCACGAAAACGTACGAGGGCATCACATTCGAGCCGATGTACACCCACAAGATGACGGACGAGATCCTGCCGAGGACGGACTTTCCCGGCATGGACAACTTCCTGCGCGGTGTGCGTCCGAACGGCTATATCGAACAGCCTTGGGGCATCGCGCAGTCGTGCGACGAGACGCTGCCCGAGGAGAACAACGAACTCTTGCACCGCGAAGTGGACAAGGGTTCGACGATCTACAACATCCGCCTCGATTCGGCAACGCTCCTCAACAAGGATGCCAAGGATGCTGAAAAAATCGGCGATGAAGGCTGCAATATCACAACGGTTGAGGATATGCACACGACGCTCAACGGCTTGAAGCTCGACCAGCATCCGCTCTACATCTATGCGGGCGCTTCGTCCCTGCCGATGCTGTCTCTCGTCGCTGCGTCCGTCAAGTCTGACGGCGGTGACCTCGCAAAGCTCGGCGGCTTCGTGGGAGCAGACCCCTTGGGCGAGTTGATTCAGCGCGGCGAGAATTACGCTTCGCTGCCACAGCTCTATGATGAGATGGCGGAGGCTGCTCTCTGGGCAAAGCAGTATGCGCCGAATCTCAAGACGATCATGGTGCGCAGCGATGCCGTTTCGCGCGGCGGCGCCAACGATGTGCAGGAAGTCGCCTCGACGCTCGCCGTCGGCGTCGCGTACTTGCGTGCCCTCATGGAGCGCGGGCTTACGGTCGACGAGGCGGCAGGGCAGATGATGTTCGGCTTCTCGATGGGCGCGAACTTCTTCCTGCAGATTGCGAAGCTTCGTGCGGTTCGCCCGATTTGGGCGCAGATCGTCAAGGCGTTCGGCGGCGGAGAAGAGGCGCAGCGCATCCACGTACATGCACGTCCCGCACTGTTTTTCAAGACGGTTTACGATCCTTACGTCAACATGCTGCGCAACACGACGGAGATCTTCTCCGGTGTCGTCGGCGGACTTGACTCCTTTGAGAACGCTCCGTTCGATGAGCCGATTCGCAAGGGTGATGAGTTCTCGCGCCGCATCGCGCGCAATGTGCAGATCATGCTGCAGGAAGAATTCGGCCTTATGCAGCCGATTGATCCAGCGGGCGGCTCTTGGGCAGTCGAGACGCTGACGAAAGAAATTCAGGAAAAGATTTGGGCAGAATTCCAGACGATCGAGGGCAAGGGCGGTATCGTCAAGGCTCTCGAAGTCGGCTATGTGCAGGAAGAAGTCGCAAAGACGCTTGAAGATCGCTTCAAGAAGCTCGAACTGCGCAGAGATCGCATCGTCGGCAACAATATGTATCCGAATATGACGGAGAAACTGCTCGATCCGCGCACAGAGGATGTGGCGGAACTTATGGAAAAGCGCAAGAAGGATGTCGAAGCCTATCTCGCCGATGTGGACGAGACATTCAAAAAGGAGTGCCTCACGGCATTGAAGAGTGCGGGCAAGGGCGAGAAGGCGGAGGCTGCTGTCAAGGCGGCGAAGGCCGGTGCGACGATTGCGGAGCTTCGCGAGGCCTTGCAGACGGGCGAGGCAGCCGAGAAGATCACGGCAATTGGAGCGCACCGCTGGAGCGAGCGCTATGAAGCTCTGCGCCGCATCACCGAGGAGTATAGGGACAGCCACGACGGCGATAACGTGAAGATCTTCCTCGCGAATATGGGCCCCATTCCGCAGCACAAGGCGCGTGCCGATTTCTCGACGAGCTTCCTGCAGGTCGGAGCCTTTGAAGTGCTGTTGAACGACGGCTTCAAGACGACGGACGAAGCGGCTGCCGCCGCCAAGGAGTCGGGCGCCGATGCTGTCGTCATCTGCTCGACAGATCCGACGTATCCGGAAATTGTGCCCGAGCTTGCGCCGAAACTGCGCACAGCATTGCCTGCGGCTACGATCTTCCTCGCGGGCGCTGCGCCGAAGGATTTGGAGCCAGTTTATCGCGAAGCGGGTGTGGATGACTTCATTTCCGTGCGTGCCAACTGCTACAAGACACTGCAGATGCTGCAGAAGAAGAAAGGAATGATTCAGTGATGGCACAGAACCCTGATTTCACGAAAATCAACCTTGAGGGTGCGCCTGCTCATAAAGAGGCGGATTGGCGCAAACGCTTGGAAGCTTCGACGGGCATGAGCTATGACTCGCTGATGGAGAGCACGATGGAGAAGATTCCCATCAAGCCTTTCTACAATCACGATGAATACGATCATATGAACCACTTGGAGTTTGCGAGCGGCATCCCGCCGTGCCTCAGAGGACCGTACTCGACGATGTACGTTTTCCGTCCGTGGACGGTGCGTCAGTACGCAGGTTTCTCGACGGCGGAGGAATCGAACGCCTTCTACCGCAGAAACCTTGCGGCCGGTCAGAAGGGTCTTTCCATCGCCTTCGATCTACCGACGCATCGCGGCTATGACGCCGACAATCCGCGCGTCATCGGTGACGTCGGCAAGGCGGGCGTCTCGGTTTGCTCAATGCTCGACATGAACATCCTCTTCTCGGGCATTCCGCTCGACCAGATGTCGGTTTCCATGACGATGAACGGCGCCGTTTTGCCGATTCTCGCCTTCTTCATCCAGTCGGGCGTCGAGCAGGGCGTTGACAAGAAGATCATGGCGGGTACGATTCAGAACGACATCCTCAAGGAATTCATGGTGCGCAACACGTACATCTATCCGCCGGATATGTCGATGCGCATCATCGGCGATATCTTCGAGTACACGACGAAATATATGCCGAAGTTCAACAGCATTTCCATTTCGGGCTACCACATGCAGGAGGCTGGCGCGACGGCAGACATTGAGCTTGGCTACACGCTTGCTGACGGTCTCGAATACATCCGTACGGGCATCAAGGCGGGACTTCCGATCGACGCCTTCGCAAAGCGCCTGTCGTTCTTCTGGGCAATCGGCAAGAACTACTTCATGGAAATCGCCAAGATGCGTGCGGCGCGCGTCCTCTGGGCGAAGATCGTCAAGTCGTTCGGCGCGGAAAATCCCAAATCCATGGCGCTTCGCACGCATTCGCAGACTTCGGGCTGGTCGCTTACGGCGCAGGATCCGTTCAACAACATCGCGCGCACGGCGATGGAAGCGATGGGCGCGGCTCTCGGGCACACGCAGTCGCTGCACACGAACGCTCTCGACGAGGCCATCGCTCTGCCGACGGACTTCTCGGCTCGCATCGCGCGCAATACGCAGCTCTACATTCAGGATGAGACGAGCGTCTGCAAGATCATCGACCCGTGGGGTGGCTCCTACTACGTCGAAGCCCTCACGAACGAGATCATTCGCCGCGCTTGGGCGCATATTCAGGAAGTCGAATCCCTCGGTGGCATGGCGAAGGCGATTCCGACGGGTCTGCCGAAGATGCGCATCGAGGAGGCTGCAGCACGTCGTCAGGCGAGAATCGATTCGGGCAACGAGACGATTGTCGGCTTGAACAAGTACCGCTTGGAGAAGGAAGATCCGCTGGAAATCCTCGCGATCGACAACACCGCTGTGCGTCAGGCTCAGGTCGAGCGCCTCGAAAAACTGCGTGCAAACCGCAACGAGGACGACGTGCGCGCCGCCTTGGAAGCCATCACGAAGGCCGCCGAGACGCGCGACAACGGCAATCTCTTGGAATGCGCGGTCGAAGCGGCGCGCGTGCGCTGCTCGCTCGGCGAGATTTCGGATGCCGTGGAAAAGGTTTCGGGTCGCTATCAGGCCGTCATTCATACGATTTCGGGCGTCTACTCTTCGGAGTTTACGGATAAGACGGAGCTGGACAAGGCGCGTGCGCTTGCCGATGATTTTGAAAAGCTCACGGGTCGCCGGCCGCGTATCTTTGTCGCCAAGATGGGTCAGGACGGTCACGATCGCGGACAGAAGGTCATCGCCTCCTCCTTCGCTGACATGGGCTGGGACGTCGATGTCGGACCTCTGTTCCAGACGCCGGATGAGACGGCGCAGGATGCCGTCGATAACGACGTTCACATGGTTGGCTTCAGCTCGCTGGCTGCCGGTCACAACACGCTCCTGCCGGCTCTTGTGGAAGAACTCAAGAAGCTTGGGCGCGAGGACATCATGGTCTGCATCGGCGGCGTCATCCCCGTGCAGGACTATGACCACCTCTACAAGAGCGGCGCGGTCGCTATCTTCGCTCCGGGAACGAACATCCCCGAGGCGGGCGTCAAACTCCTGAAACTCTTGATTGGACGTGCAAAGGAAGAAATGGCTGCGGGGTAACGACCATGGCGAAATACACGAACACGAAGCCGGACTGGGTACCGGAGAACGCGGACAAGAATTTTGCCACGAGTGTCATGAGCGGCATTGACGGCATCAAGGACCTGACGGTCGGCAACATCAACCCGGATCTTGGAAAGACAGGTTTCCGAAGGAATCGCATGATTCTTGATGTGGAAGACTATGTGAAAGGCGTGGCCGCGGGGGATCGCATGATCCTCTCGCGCGCCATCACGCTCATCGAAAGCAACAGCCCGCGTCATTTCCCGAAGGCGCAGAGGGTGCTGCAGGATCTCCTTCCCCATACGGGGAAGGCTCTGCGCATCGGCATCACAGGCGTCCCGGGAGCGGGAAAGAGCACGATGATCGAGGCTTTTGGCAACATGCTCTGCGACATGGGGCATCGCGTCGCAGTCCTGACGGTCGATCCGACAAGCTCGGTGACGAAAGGCTCGATTCTTGGAGACAAAACGCGCATGGGCACGCTTTCGCGCAGGGAAGAGGCATTCATTCGCCCGTCGCCTGCCGGAGGCACTTTGGGCGGTGTCGCGAGGAAGAGCCGTGAGACAATGCTTCTTTGCGAGGCGGCCGGCTATGATGTCATCCTCATCGAAACCGTCGGCGTCGGACAGTCGGAAACGACGGTTCGCTCGATGGTCGACTTCTTCCTGCTCGTCGTTCTGACGGGGGCAGGAGATGAGCTGCAAGGCATCAAGAAGGGCATCATGGAACTGGCGGACGCCATCGTCATCAACAAGGCAGACGGAGACAATCGTACGAAAGCTCAGGTCGCACGCGGCGAGTACGAGCGTATGATCGAGTACATTCGTCCCGCGACGCCGGGCTGGCAGACGCATGCCTACCTCGTTTCTGCCTTGGAAAAGACGGGATTGAAAGAGCTTTGGGATGTCATTCGCATCTTTGAGAGCACGACGAAGGAGAATGGCGCTTTCCGGAAGCGTCGTGAAAGTCAGCTGCTCGATTGGATGAACAGCATGATCGACGAGCACCTGCACAACCTCTTCTTTGATGATCCTGTGATTCTGGGGCGTATGCCGGAAGTGCGCGATGCCGTGCTCAAGGGGACGGTGTCCCCCTCGCAGGGTGTGGCGGAGCTTATTCATGTCTTCGACATCCATCGTGCTTCGGATCGCCATGTCGATCTTCTGCATCCCCATGAGGAGGGATGATCCTTGTATACGAAACGGCTATATGTCTCTGGCGGCAGCTTCTACGAGCTGCAGGCGGTTTTCGATCATGTGCCCGGCGTCGTCGCGACGCGTACCGGCTATATTGATGCACAGAGTGAGGAGCCGTCGTATGATGCAGTGAAAAGCGGTTGGATCAAGGCTGTCATGGGACTGGAAATCGCCTACAACCCGAAGAAGACAGATATATCGCAGCTTTTGGACATCCTCTTCGCCGTCGTCAATCCCTATGAAAAGGATGGACAGGGGGCGGCGAAAGGGCCGATGTACCAAAGCGGCGTATACTACGTCGATGCAGAGGACGCGCCGCTCGTCGAATATCACATGAATTTCATCGTGAATCGCGGCAGACCTCCTGCCGCGACGGAAGCGAACGTGACGGTCAACGACCCGAATCATAACAAGAAGTTGACGCGTCACTGCTATGCAAAAGCTGCGCCTCTCGTAAGCTTCCATCCAGCGGAGCCTGAGCGGCAGCAGTATCTCGCTCGTCATCCGCATCGCAAGACAACGATTGATTTCAAGCGGCTGCGCGAGCTGGGGATATTGCAATAGGAAAAGCATCGAAGAAGTATGGGAAATATCTGTGCTTCCTCAAGCCCCGGCTGCACTTCTTGTGTGCCGGGGCTTAGATTTTATGGAGACGGTCTGTGCCTTTTGGGCTTGACTTCTCGAAGTTTCCTTGTACAATAAAAGCATTGTAGTGTGGAGGAGTGAGTGCGATGGCGAAGGAGATGCGAAGCGGCTACACGACAGGAGCCTGTGCGGCGGCTGGGACGAAGGCGGCGCTCCTGTTTCTTGACGGAGAGTATTGCGAGAAAGTGACGATCATGGCTCTCGACGGCACACCGCTTCACATTCCGATTCAAGAAGTCATCCGCACGTCGTCGGGAGCGCGCGCCGAGGTCGTGAAGTTCTCAGGAGACGATCCAGACATCACGAATGGCGTTTCCGTCTTTACGGAAGTCGTCGTTCGCCCTGAGGGGAGCGGCGTTCATTTCCATGCGGGGCGCGGCATCGGCATGGTCACGAAGCCAGGGCTTTCCGTGCCGCCGGGCGAGCCGTCGATCAATCCGGGGCCTCGCCAGCTGATTCGCAACGTCATCGAGGAAATCCTCGGCAAGGACGGCAGTGCGGACGTCACGATTTCGATTCCCGCAGGTGAGGAACTTGCAAAACGCACGCTGAATCCGATCCTTGGAATCGTCGGCGGCATTTCCGTCATCGGCACGACGGGCGTCCTGCGCCCTATGTCGGAGGAAGGCTTCAAAAACTCTCTCGTGCCGCAGATGGATGTGGCTCTTGCAGCAGGCTTCGACACGCAGATCTTCGTGCCGGGCAAGATGGGCGAGAATGCGGCGGTGCGCTTCGGCCTGCCGCGCGAGGCTGTCGTGCAGACGAGCAACTTCATCGGTTTCATGTTGGAGCGTGCGGCGGAAAGAAAGCTCAAGCGCGTGCTGCTCTTCGGTCATATCGGCAAGCTCTCGAAGGTTGCGGCAGGTGTCTTTTATACACACAACCGCATAGCGGACGGACGTTTGGAAGCGCTCGCTGCCTACGCGGCGGCGGAAGGCCTGCCGCAGGAAGCGGTGCGCCGCATCCTTGCGGCGACGACGACGGAAGAGGCCTTGCCGCTTTTTGCCGAATACGGTTTGGAGCGGGTCTATGGCATTCTTTGCGCGCGTGCTTCGGCTCGCGCCGAGCGGTACGTATTCCAAGATCTGCGCGTGGGGACGGCGATGACGACGCTGAAGGGGAAGCTCTTGGGCATGGATGATACAGCAAGAGAGATAGGCAGGGATTTTCATTGGAACATAGAATCGTAGTGGCAGGCATTGGACCGGGCAATCCCGATTTTGTCCTGCCGGCGGCACGCGCTGCCATCGAGGGCGCGAAGGTGCTCGTCGGCGGCAGCCGCGCCCTGGCGGATTTCGCCAGGCAAGGGCAGGAGACGATGACGATTCGCGGCGATATAGACGCCGTCCTTTCGTTCATTCGGGAGAAGATTCAAAAGACGCACGTCGTCGTCATGGTTTCAGGCGATCCAGGCTATTATTCGCTGCTCGATGCTCTGCGGCGTGAGTTCCCGCCGCAGGCGCTCGTCGTCATCCCCGGCGTAAGTTCCCTGCAGATGGCATTTGCGCGCCTTGCTCTGCCTTGGCATGAGGCGAGGCTTGCGTCCTTCCACGGGCGCGTGCCGCAGGCGAAAGAGATTGCTTACAAGGAGGGCGCCCTGCTCGGGCTTTTGACGGATCGATCGAACAATTCGCGCACGATTGCACAGCGCCTTATGGAGCTTGGCTGGCCGTCTTCTGCAGAGCTTCATATATGCTCACGGCTGTCTTATGAAGATGAGGAAATCATTCATACGACACTTGCTAAGGCGGCGTCTGCAGCGGAAATCTCTCATGGTGTTTTGGTGGTGAAGGCATGAAACATTTTTTAGGCATCGAAGACGAAGAATTCATCCGCGGCAAAGTGCCGATGACGAAGAAGGAGATCCGCATCCTGACACTGGCGGGGGCGAAGATCGGAAAAAATGATATCGTTTGTGATATTGGCGCCGGCACGGGATCGCTTTCCATCGAGGCGGCGCTTTTGGCGAAGGCGGGTCATGTCTACGCCGTGGAGCGCAAAAAAGAAGCGGTCGAACTCATCCGTCAGAATGCGGCGAAATTTGGCATCGAGAACGTCACGATCATCGAGAGCGAGGCGCCGGCGGGACTGGAGCGCTTGCCCGAAAGACTCGATGCGGCGATCATCGGTGGCACGGGAAGCCATCTGGAAGAGATCCTTGAATTTCTTGACAAACGATTGAAACCCGGCGGCTTCATCGTCATCAACTGCATCACGGTGCAGACGCTCGCGAGTTCACTCGCCTACATGCGAAAGAAGAGCGGCTATCTCTATGATACCGTCCAGGTGCAGGTCAATCGCCTGAAGAAGGTCGGTCCTTACGATATGGCGGAGGCGATCAACCCCGTCTACATCATTTCCTGCCATAAGGCAAACGTGTAACAGGAGGAAGAACATGCAGGTATACATTGTCGGCGCGGGCGCAGGCGATCCCGAGCTCATCACGGTCAAGGGGCAGAAGCTGCTGCAAAAGGCCGACGTCATCATCTATGCGGGTTCGCTCGTCAATCCCGCCCTTTTGGACTTTGCCAAGGAAGGCGCGGAGATTCACGATTCCGCCTCTATGACGCTCCCCGAGGTCATTGAGACGATAGAGAAAGCCGTGGCGAAAGATCTCATGGTCGTGCGCCTTCATACAGGCGATCCGAGCATCTACGGTGCGATTCAAGAGCAGATGGATGCGCTCAAGAAGAAGGGGATTGATTTTGAGGTCGTGCCGGGCGTCAGCTCCTTCCTCGCGACGGCTGCCGCTTTGAAGCAGGAGTATACGCTTCCCGGAATCTCTCAGACGGTCATCATCACGCGCAACGAGGGGCGTACGCCTGTGCCCGAGCGGGAGAAGCTGCGCTCGCTTGCCGCACATCAGGCGACGATGTGCATCTTCCTCAGCATCACGATGCTCGCGGATGTCGTGAAGGAGCTTATCGAGGGCGGCTACGCGCCTGATACGCCGATCGCCATCGTGCAGCGCGCCTCGTGGCCCGAGCAGAAGATCGTGCGCGCGACATTGGAAACCATCGTGGCGGAAATTGCCGACAAGGGCATCGACCGCACGGCGATGATCGTCGTCAGCCGCTGCCTCGGCGCGGACTATGAGCTTTCGCGCCTCTACGCGCCGGAGTTCAGCCATATGTTCCGCGAAGCAAGCAAATGAGATGCGCGGTTTTTACGGCGACGCCGCGCGGCACGAAGACGGCTCTTCGCGTTCGCGCATCACTCGATGCGAGCGTCGACATCTTCGTCAAGGCAGGGCAGGAAATGCCGGCGGAAGTACGCGTTTATAAGCGCCTCGCGCCGCAGGTTGAGGCGGCGTTTCGTCAGTATGATGCGCTTGTTTTCATCATGGCAACGGGAATTGCCGTGCGCATGATTGCGGGTTCTTTGAAGAGCAAGCTGGAAGATCCGGCCGTTCTCGTGCTCGACGAGGAGGCACAGCATGTCATCAGTCTGCTTTCGGGTCACATTGGCGGCGCGAACGAGCTGACGCGCGAGCTTGCGGCATCGCTTGGCGCAGATCCCGTCATCACGACGGCAACGGACGTGCAGAAGAAGCTTGCCGTCGATGTCGCCGCCGCGCGCCTTGCGCTGCGCCCCTCGCCGAAGGAGCAGATCAAGCGGTTCAACAGCGCCGTGCTTGACGGTGAGGCGATTCGCTATGTAATTGATGAGAAACTCGCGCGTGCGAGCTTTTACAAGAAGCGGCTTGACGATATGCGGTTGACGGCGCTGTTCGGACGGGAGCTTCCGCCGAAGGAAGGCTTGACGGCCTTCATCACGGCGGATGAAAGTGTGCGGCGAGAAGATGTGATATGCCTCGTGCCGCGCCGTCTCGTTGCCGGCATCGGCTGCAGACGCGGCACGGAGATGTCGGAGATACGGGCGGCATTGGAAGCGGCTCTCACGAAGATCGGGCGCAACATCGCAGATGTATCGCTTCTCGCGAGTACAGAGGTGAAGGTGGACGAGGCGGGACTTCTTGCTTTGAGCGCGGAACTCAAGCGCGATATTCGCTTCCATTCCAACGAAAAAATGCAGGAGACAATCGACGCCTATGGGCTTTCTGAGTCTCCTTTTGTCAAGAAAAATATCGGCATCGGCAACGTCGCAGAAGCTGCAGCGCTCGCGAGCGTCCCCGCAGGACGACTTGCCCTTGCCAAGACGAGATTTGAGAAAGTGACGGTGGCACTTGTATGGGAAAAATAACAGTGGTGGGCATCGGTCCCGGAAGTTTGGAGGATATGACGCCGCGTGCGAAGCGGGCGATTGAGGAAGCGGCAGTCGTCGCAGGATATACGACGTACATCAAGCTCATCAAAGACCTCATCGGTGAGCGCGAGGTCATCGGCACAGGCATGATGCAGGAGATCGACCGCTGCCGCATGGCGGTGGAAACGGCGGCGAAGGGAAGAGATACCGTCGTCGTTTCGAGCGGCGATTCCGGCGTCTACGGCATGGCGGGACTCGTCTTGGAACTTCTCTTGCAGCGCGAAGCGAGCGATCGCCCCGAGTTCGGCGGCGTCATCGCCGGCATCTCGGCGGTCAATGCGGCGGCTTCGATCTTGGGCGCACCGCTCATGCATGACTTTGCCGTCATCAGTCTCAGCGATCTCCTGACGCCGTGGGAACTCATCAAGAAGCGTGCCAAGGCGGCGGCGGAAGCTGATTTCGTTGTCGCGCTCTACAATCCCAAGAGCAAGAAGCGCGTGCAGAACATCGAGGAGATCCGCGAGATATTCCTTGCCTGCCGTGCGGCAGATACGCCTGTCGGCATTGTGAACCATGCGGCGCGTGAAGCGGAGAGCAAGACGATTTCGACGCTTGAGAACTTCACGAAGGAAACGATCGACATGTTCTCGCTCGTCATCATCGGCAATAGCCGCACCTATGTGAAGGAAGGCTACATGATCACGCCGCGGGGCTACGAAGTATGATCTTCGTGGCAGCAGGTACACAGGACGGCAGGGAGCTTGCGGGTTTTCTGCTGGAAAAGGGGCAGAGTGTCACGGCGTCGGTCGTGAGCCGCTACGGTGAGGAGCTTTTGTCGCGCTATCCGGGCATCGTCATCAACGATCGTCCGCTCGATGAAGCAGCACTGGCAGAGTATTGCCGTGCGCATGGCGTCGCTGTCTTCGTCGATGCAAGCCATCCTTATGCGGCGAATATATCCGAAAATGCCATGCGCGCCTGCCGCGCGTGCGGCATCCCGTATATCCGCTATGAGAGACAGAGTGCGCCGCTCGATTATGAAAAGGCGCATTACGTCGCAAACTACGAGGAAGCGGCGAAAGTTGCGGCGGATTTGGGACGGAACATCTTTCTTACGACGGGCAGTCACAACCTCAAGGCGTTTACAGAAGCGCCTGCACTGAAAAAATGTGTGCTGACGGCACGCGTCCTGCCCGCCCCCGAAGTCATCGAGGAATGTACGGCGCTCGGCTTTCGCCCGAGCCATATCGTCGCCTTGCAGGGACCATTTTCCGAAGCGCTCAACGAGGAGCTTTACAAGAAGTATGAGGCGGACGTCGTCGTCACGAAGAACGGCGGCACGGTCGGCGGCGCCGATACGAAATTTGCGGCGGCAATGAAGCTCGGCCTGCCGCTCGTCATCGTCGAACGGCCGCGCATCGCCTATGACAATATGGCGCAGACCTTTGAAGAGGTCTTGGCGTTTGTTCATAAAGCAGAGAAGTGAGGTTACAGCATGGACTTTATCAAACAGCCGATGGAAATCGAGAACCGCAGCATGGAGATCATCGCACCGTATCTGGCGGAGTATAAACTTTCCGAAGCGGAAATCAAGGTGTATTCGCGCATGATTCATGCGTCGGGCGATGTCGACTATGCGAAGGTGATCCGCGTTCATCCGCAGGCAATCGAGGCGATGCAGCAGGCGCTCAAGAAAGGGGCGCACATCTATACGGACGTCGAGATGGTGCGCACGGGCATCAACAAGAAGAAACTGGCATCCTTCGGCGGTGAGGTGCATTGCCTCGTAGCAGATGAGAAGATTGCCGCCGAAGCAAAGGCGCAGGGCATCACGCGCTCAATGGCTGCCATGCGTTCCTTCGGCAAGGCTCTCGATGGTGCGATCATCGCCATCGGCAATGCGCCGACGGCGCTCTTCGAGGTATTGCGCATGGTCGAGGAGGAAGGCATACGTCCGGCGGCCATCGTCGGCATCCCTGTCGGCTTCGTCGGGGCGGCGGATTCCAAGGAACTTTTGGCTAAGAACGACAAGGTGCCGTACATCACGGTGGAAGGCACGAAGGGCGGCAGCCCGATCGCGGCGTCCGTCGTCAATGCTGTCATGTATCTCATAGACAATACGCGCTGAGGAGATTTTGCCATGGAAGAGAAGATACCGCGCATTGTCATCGCCGCGACGCAGAGCGGCTCGGGCAAGACGACGCTCGTGACGGGCATCCTCGCCGCACTGCGTGCGCAGGGGCTGCGCGTACAGTCGTACAAGGTAGGCCCTGACTACATCGACCCCGGCTATCACGCGCTTGCGAGCGGGCTGCCCGCGCACAATCTCGACACATGGCTTATGCCGGCCGAACGTCTCAAGGAGATTTTTGCACGCACGGCCAAAGGTGCGGATCTTGCCGTTATCGAAGGCGTCATGGGGCTTTATGACGGCGGCAGGAAGGGCGTGAGTTCCACGGCGGAAATCGCCAAATTGCTCGACGCGCCCGTGCTGCTCGTCCTCGATGCGAAGTCGATGGGCGCATCGGCAGCGGCGATCGCGCTTGGTTTCCGCAGTTATGATCGTGAGGTCAAGATCGCGGGTGTCCTCCTGAACCGCTTGGGTTCGGATACGCATGAGGCGATGATACGTGAGGCGATGGCGAAGATCGACATGCCTGTCCTAGGGGCTATGCGACGCGACGAATCGCTGAAGATGCCGGAGCGTCACTTAGGCCTTCTGCCTGCCGAGGAGAACGAAGAGCGCGATGTTGTAAAGAAGATGGGCGAAGCGGCGGCACATTCGGTCGATCTTGCGGCGCTCAGAAGGATTGCAGAAGCAGCCGCGCCATTGGCCTCGACGGAGGAGTTGCTTTTTTCTGCAAGGGAAAATGCAGAGCGACAGCCGTCCAAGGTGCGCCTTGCCGTCGCGCACGATGAGGCCTTTTCCTTTTATTATCCCGAGAGTCTTGATGTGTTGGAATCCTTTGGCGCGGAACTCGTCTTTTTCAGCCCGCTGCATGATACGGCTCTGCCTGAGGCGGCGGGCGTTCTCCTAGGCGGGGGCTTTCCTGAGATGTTTGCCGAGGAACTGATGGCGAATGCGTCGATGCGCCGTTCTCTCGCTGAGGCGGCGGCAGCAGGTGTGCCCATTTATGCCGAATGCGGCGGCTATATGTACTTGATGGAAAAACTCGTGGACTTCGAGGGCAAAGAACATGCGATGACGGGAATCGTTCCTGCCGCCGTGCAGATGAACCGCAAACTGCAGATGGTCGGCTACGTTGAGGCGGAGCTTTGCAGCGATACGGTTCTCGGACCGCGAGGCAGGAAACTGCACGGTCACGAGTTCCATTTCTCGACGGAATTGCCGGGGGAAAAAGCGGATGCGGCGAGGGCCTTTATTTTTACGCGCATGAGGAACGGCGCGCACTATGCGGCAGGCTATGCCAAGGGGGCAGTTCTCGGCTCGTATCTGCACCTGCACTTTGCAGGCTGCCCTGAGGCAGCTGAGGCTTTCGTTGAGGCTTGCCGAGCGAGCAGGGAGAGGAGGAAGATGCATGGGTAAGATCGTCCTCGTCACGGGCGGTGCACGAAGCGGCAAGAGCCGTTTTGCCGAGCAGTACGCGGCGCGTTTTGGGAAGAAGGTCGCCTACATTGCGACGGCGGGCATCTACGACGAGGAGATGGCATTTCGCGTCAAACTGCACCGTGAGCGGCGCCCCAAGGACTGGCATACATGGGAAGCGCCCGAGAACGCGCATCTTGCCATTGAGGAGGCAGGGAAAGCGCACGATATGATCCTCTTCGACTGCCTGACGCTCTACATCAGCAATCTGCTGTGCGCCTTGGAGAATGTCCGAGACTCTGCGGCAAATTATGAACTTATACGTGAGAAAATCAGCCTCCTGCTCGAAGCTGCAAAGAAGCAGGAAGGTACGACGATTTTCGTGACGAACGAGGTCGGCGCGGGCATCGTGCCGGAAAATCATCTTGCACGCGAGTATCGCGACATCACGGGCATTGCCAACCAGCTGACGGCGCGTGCCGCAGATGAGGTGTACGTCGTTTCCTGCGGCATTGCCGTCGATTTCAAGAAATTGGCAGTGTCGTGGTAAACTACACGCACAAACGTCCACTTTGTGGACATTGTGCGCCGCCCTTAAGGAAAGTTGCCTAATCGGCCTGCGCCTTTGGCTTGGCTTCTTGGACTTTCCTAGTAAACTACACGCACAAACGTCCATTTTGTGGACATTGTGCGCCGCCCTTAAGGAAAGTTGCCAATCAGCCTGCGCCTTCGGCTTGGCTTCTTGGACTTTCCTAGTAAAATATACTACAGGAATAGCATACTGCATCGCTTGACAGGAGGAATGGCTTTTGGCGAACTACATCATGATGATGGGGACAAGCTCGCATGTTGGAAAGAGCATCCTGACGACGGCGCTCTGCCGCATCTTTCGGCAGGAGGGGCGGCGCGTCGTCCCCTTCAAAGCGCAGAACATGGCGCTCAATTCCTATGTCACGAAAGATGGCTTGGAGATGGGGCGTGCGCAGGTCGCCCAGGCGGAAGCCGCGGGACTTGAACCGTTTGTCGACATGAATCCCGTCTTGCTGAAGCCGACAGGAAACTCCTGCTCGCAGGTCGTGCTCATGGGAAAGCCTGTCGGCAATATGACAGCGAAGGAGTACCACCAAGGCTATTCGCTCAAAGCGTTTTCGGCGGTCAAAGAAGCGTTGGCGCGTCTCGATGCGGAGTACGAAACCGTCGTCATCGAGGGCGCGGGAAGCCCTGCCGAGGTCAATCTCAAGGCGAACGACATCGTCAACATGCGCGTGGCGAAGTATCTGAATGCGCCCGTTCTGCTCATTGCCGATGTCGATCGCGGCGGTGCGCTCGCTTCGCTCGTCGGCACTTTGGAGCTTTTGGAAGAGGATGAAAGAGCGCTCGTCAAGGGGCTTGTCGTCAACAAGTTTCGCGGCGACATCTCGCTCTTTACCCCTGCTGTCGAATTTTTGGAGAAAAAGACGGGCAAGCCTGTGCTCGGCGTCATCCCGCATATCGAGGAAATGGGCATTGACGACGAAGATTCCGTATCCTTGGAGGATAAGGCAGAAAGGGCGGAAGAGAAGGAACTCAACCTTGCTGTCATCCGCACGCCGAAGATTTCCAACTTCACGGATTTTGACAGTTTGGAAAGCGAGCCGGACGTGGCGCTACGCTATGTGCATGAAGCGGCGGCTCTCGGTACGCCCGACTTGATTCTGTTGCCGGGCAGCAAGAATACGTCGGAGGACATGCGTTGGCTCGAAAAAACGGGACTTGCCTCGAAGATTCGCGAGGCGCACGAAAAGGGAACGGCCGTCATCGGTATATGCGGCGGCTACCAGATGCTTGGCAAGCGCATATTGGATCCGCACCATACGGAATCTTCTTTTGACAGTACGGATGGGCTGGGGCTTCTTGGTCTGCAGACGACATTTCATGAAAACAAGTTGACTTCGCAGGTCGTAGCTTCGGCTAGGGATTTTCCGTTTCTTGGCAAGCGGATTTCTGTCGATGATATCAAGGGCTATGAAATTCATATGGGAACGACGGAGTTCCTGTGCGATAGGGACAGTCATCCGCTCTGCGTGAAAGAGAGACGCGGCGAAGTTTGTGACGCTGCGGAAGGTACGGTAAATGAAGAAGAAAACATCTTTGGTACATACATCCATGGATTTTTCGATCACGATGGACTGCGCCGTGCGATTCTCAATGCCTTGCGCGAAAAGAAAGGGCTTCCTGCGCTCGCTATGACGCGCAATCGCTACCGCGAGAAGGAGGAGAGCTATGACCGCCTTGCTGCCGTCGTGCGTGCGCATCTCGATATGGATAAGCTGCGCGAAATCATGGGGGAGAAGGTCGGATGCTGACGGCTGTCCTTGCGTTCTTCATCGACTGCATTCTCGGCGATCCGCGTTCGCGCTTCCATCCCGTCGTATTGATGGGAAATCTTATCGCTTGGCTGGAGCATTGCTTTTATCGTCCCGAAGATACGAATGAGAAGAAACTGCTCTGCGGCGGCATGCTCGCCCTCATCGTGCTCGTCGTTTGTTACGAGGCTGCATGGTGCATCCTGCGGCTTTTGGGGCTTATCCCCTTGCCGCATGTGGGCATGGTGCTGGAAGCGTTGCTGCTCGCCTTCATGATCTCGCCGAAGAGCCTTGCGGCGGCAGGCATGGAGATACGCGCCCTCCTGAAGGCGGGCGATCTGCCGGAAGCGCGCAGAAAAGTCGGCTGGATCGTGGGGCGTGACACGGAAAAGCTCAGCGTGCCGGAAGTGTCGCGCGCCGCGATCGAGACCGTGGCGGAAAACACGGTTGACGGCGTTCTTGCACCGCTCTTTTTCTATCTGATCGGCGGGCTGCCGTTCGCTGTGCTCTATCGCGCGGCGAATACTATGGATTCGATGCTCGGCTACAAGAACGCGAAGTATTTGTACTTTGGCAGGGTGGCGGCGCGTCTCGACGATGTGCTCAATTACATTCCCGCGCGCATTGCGGGTGTTCTTTTCGTGCTCGCGGCCTTTTTCCTGGGCTTCGACGGGCGCGGCGCTTGGCGCATGCTGCATCGCGATGCGGCGAAGCACCCAAGCCCGAACGGGGGGCACGCCGAAGCGCCTACGGCGGGTGCACTCGGCATACGCTTGGGCGGCAACAACTACTACTTCGGCGAGTCGCATTTTCGCGCCTATATGGGAGAGGCGCGGCGTGAAATTGAAGCCGATGACATACAGAAGACCGTGCGCCTCATGTATACGGTCACGATTCTTTTTCTGCTCTTGACGTATGGCGGGTTCCTTCTTTGGCAGCAGAGGGGGATGCTTTTTTAGTGTAGACGTGAAGCACTGGGGGTGTTTTTTTGCGTGCGTTTTTCATCGGTCTGCAGTTTCTCACGCGCATTTCGATCGTGGAGCAAAAGGATTGGTGTGAGAAGGATTTTGCCGACAGCGTGCGTTATTTTCCGCTGATCGGCTTGGTGCTCGGCATCCTTTATGCGGCCTTTGCCGCACTGCTGTTGAGTTTTTTGCCGCAAAACGGCATTCTTTTGCCGCATCATGTCGTTGCGTCAATCTTGCTGATACTGCCGATTCTCCTGACGGGCGGGCTTCATTGCGACGGCTTCATGGACACGATGGACGGACTGTTTTCGGGACGCTCTCGCGAGCGCATGTTAGAAATCATGAAGGACAGCCGCGTGGGGGCGAACGGTGTTTTTGCCTTCGTCCTGTTGATGATTTTTGACTGGTCGATCCTGCTTGACCTGCTGCAAAGTGCATGGCTTTTTCCAGCTCTGTTCGCCATGCCCATTGTTTCACGTCTGATGATGGTCGTCGCCATTTCCGCCTTTCCCTATGCACGTCCTGTGGGCATGGGCAAGGCATTCAAAGATGGCGGCACGAAGTCAGTCCTTTACGGAGCTTTTTTTTATACGCTTATCCTCGTGTTTTTTCCAGGCATCGTAGCATGTTTTTTCGGCATCATTCCTTTGGACGCTGCGGGACTGTCCTCGTGGCTTCTTTCCATGACGGCGGTCATATTTGCTGCGCTTCTCTTTACGATTTTTTTTGCAAGCTATGCGACGCGTCATCTCGGCGGCTTGACCGGAGATGTCTATGGCGCGATTACGACATTGACGGAAACGCTTGTGCTTTTGAGCTTTTTGGTATTTTCTTCGGTTAGCTGCTAGTGTAATATAAAGACGTTCGGCTTTCTTTCTGCTCCATGCAGGAAGAAGGGAACCCGTTGTAGAAGGAAAAGTACATCGGGTTTCTGTTGTCTTTGAAAAACTATACGCGCAAACGTCCACTTTGTGGATATTGTACGCGGTTCTTACATGAGAGAAGGGAGGACGAGGTTCTGCAAAAATATGAACATGGGGGCAATGTCTATGAGAAATGCCCGACTGGCGGAGCGTGGCTGGATTTCAGTGCAAATATCAATCCTCTCGGCCTGTCACCTCGTGTGCGGGAAGCCATTTTTTCCCATGTTGATGGCATCGTCAATTATCCTGATCCTGAGGCGCGTGCCTTGAAGACGGCGATCGCTTCTTTTTATGATGTGCCGCAGAAAAAAATCGTGCTCGGCAACGGCGCAGCGGAACTCTTTTACTGCTTCTTCTATATCGTGCGCCCGAAGCGCCTGCTCCTGCCCGTCCCGTCCTTCAGCGAATATGAAAGGGCGGCGCGTGCCGCAGGTGTGAAGGTCATATATCTTCCGCTGTTGAAAAAGCATGGGTTTTCTCTTGATTTGGAAGCGGCGGTGCAGCAGTTTTCGAAGGAAGACGTCATTCTGCTTTGCAGTCCGAACAATCCGACGGGACGTCTCTGGGAGCGAAAAGAATTGTGTGTGCTGCTGGAAAAAGCAGAGGAGCGAGGCACATACGTCGTGATGGATGAATCCTTCTTGGATTTTCGTGAAGATGGAGAGGGATATACTTCGCGCCATCTGACGAACGAATATCCGCATCTCTTCGTCGTCCAATCCATGACGAAGTTCTTTGCCCTGCCAGGATTACGACTGGGCTTCGGCATTGCTGAACCGAATCTTTGCCGACAGTTGGAAAGCGGCAAAGATGTTTGGAATGTGAATTTCCTTGCTCAAGCGGCAGGTGTTGCTGCTCTTTCCGACACGGTCTACCATGAAGCGGCACGCTCTTTTGTCCGCAGGGAAAAAAAGTTTCTTGCTGCGGAACTGGCAAAATTGCCAGGGATTGAGGTCTTTGCACCCTCCGTGAATTTTATTCTTTTCCATTTGCAGCAGGGAAAGGTGTTTTTACAACAGCTTATTATGGCTTTGCGAGAGAGAGGAATCTTGCTGCGCGATTGCAGCAATTATTCGGGGTTGGATGGGGCGTACTTGCGTGCAGCTGTACGTTCTCGCGCAGACAATGAACGATTGCTCGAAGTCATGCATGAAGTTTGGAAGGAATGAGATGCAGTATGACAAAGATTTATCTTGTTCGACATGGATTGACCGAGTGGAATTCCGGCGGTCGTTTTCAAGGGCATTCTGATATTGCCTTGGCAGAAAAAGGTGTGAAACAGGCTGAATGCCTCGCCAGGCATTTTCCCGCAGAGAAGATCGATGCCATCTATTCTAGTGATTTGCAGCGTGCCGCTTCGACGGCAGGGTTTATTGCCGAACGCTTTGGCTGCGAGGTAAGGAAGACGGAAAATTTGCGGGAAATGAACTTTGGCGAGTGGGAAGGTCTTACCTTCGAGCAAATCAGCACCAAGTGGCCGGAAGCCGGAAAGCAGATTTTCTTTGCACCGGATGAGCTTAAGCCGCCTGGAGGGGAGACCTTTGAGGATGTAGAAAAAAGAGCCTCGCGAGAATTGGAGAAAATCACTGCCGCTCATGCGGGTGAGCACGTCGTTCTCGTAGCGCACGGAGCCTTTTTGCGCACGATTCTGGCGTATGCCCTTCATATACCGCTGCGATATGTCTGGCGAATCCGACAGGGGAATACGGCGATCAGCCGCCTCACGCACGGCGGCAATCACTTCACGGTTGATTATGTGAATAATGTCGCGCATTTGCAGCATCTCGAATTCACTGATGAAGACTGATTGTGCCGTATGTTTATCCATTGGCACGCACAAGGGATGAAAAATTTTCAAAAAGATGTTGACATCTTGAGTGTGTTCGTGTAATATAACACTCGTTGTCGCACAGGACGGCAGCAAGACGCTCGAAAAAACTTCAAAAAGGTGCTTGACAATCCCTCGAGGATGAAGTAAGATAGTCGAGTCGCCTGTGAAGAACGAGCGGCGAACAGTCGAAGAAATTCGGCGGTGTTCCTTGAAAACTAAACAATGCAGAAATGAATCATCTATATGATTCAAGCCAGATGTCCATCAAGAGGAATCTTGATGAAACATCGATTGTGAACTTGAGGAATCACTGATAAATTCAGCCACCCATCTTCACACATCTGCGCTGTTCTCTCGTCGTCGACAAATCCTCGACGTAGCCCGCTACGTCTCCGGTTTGTCTCCTAGATAGAACTAGCGCATCTGTGCAAATCTGGGCGACTTCATCTTATCAGCGCTTCCTAAATTTGTAAAAGCAATCGACAATTTCTTTATACGATTCG